>NZ_JBEXDZ010000260.1:0-8190 GCF_040606085.1 Streptomyces sp. NPDC005485
CTGGGGTGTCTTCGTTTCTCCCGGGGGTGGCGTCTGTGTTGACGGGCTGTTCCTACTGGCGGGGCCCGGCCGTAGAGGACCGGGCCGCGACCTGCGCGGGCTCAGAAGACTTCAGGTCCGGTTGACCCAGACCCCCGCGTCACCGAAGCCGAGGACATCGGCGCGGTTGTCGCCGCTGATGTTGGCGACAAAGCGCGGGTGCTGGTCGACGCGCCAACCCCCGGCGTCGTAGCCGAAGTTCGCGATCACCCGTCCGGGTGGGTCGAACTGCCCTCCGCCGAGCGCGCGGGACACCCACACACCCGCGTCGCCGAAGCCCACGACGTCCGCGCGGCCGTCGCCCGTGGTGTCCGCGAGGAGCCGCGGGTGTTTGTCGACGCGCCAACCACCGGCCACATAGCCGAAGTTGTTGACGACCAGACTCATCGGCTGGAAGGTGCCATCACCATTCGACAGCGCCACCCACACACCCGCATCACCGAAACCGACGATGTCAGCCTTACCGTCACCGGTGACATCCGCCAGGAACCGCGGATGCTTCTCCACACGCCAACCACCAGCCACATAGCCGAAGTTGTTGACGGTCAGCCGGGGCGTTTCGAAGAGGCCGTCCGAGTGGCCAGCGACACGAAGGCGCCCGCGTCGCCGAAGCCGACGATGTCGAGCCGCTTGTCGCCGGTGATGTCGGCGAGGAATCGCGGGTGCTTGTCCACGCGCCAGCCACCGGCCGCGTAGCCGAAGTTGCGGACCAGCAGCTGCGGCGCCCAGCCCAGGTGGGCCGGAGTGAACTCGCAGACCTCGAACGTGTTGGCCTTCATCAGGCAGGGGACGCCACCGCCCCCGGCGCAGTTCTCGCAGTTGCCGTTGGCCAGACCGAACCTGCCCCAGGATCCGCCGCAGTCGCACTTGCTGGTGGCGTACTCGTCCGGGCAGCCGAAGATGTGCCCCGACTCGTGGGCGAAGACCCGGTCGATGTTGTCGGGTCCCCAGCCGTCGTTGTCGTACTGCATCACGAGCCGGGGGCCGCCGATGCTCGCGTACGCGAAGTGGTTGAGGGGGTACTTGGTGAAGAACCCGCAGTAGGTCCAGCGCGTGCCGAAGCGGGTGCGCAGGTCCTCGACGTACGCGCCCACCCCGGCGAAGTCCGCGCTGTAGCCGATCGCGGCCATCGCCGGGTTGCGCCAGAGGGCTTCCAGGTCGGCGGCGTTCGGGTCCGCGGGGACCGTCACGGCCACGTCCTGGATGTCGTACGAGAAGCTGATGCCGGCGACGGGGTTGGTCGTGGCGTAGAAGCTCAACCCGTTCTGCACCTCCGCGACGACCTTGAGGATCTCGGCGTTGGAGAACTGCAGCTCAGGAGTCGGCCCCTGCACGATGACGATGCCGACCGCGACCGTCCCCTCCAGGTACGAGCTGGTGGGCGCGGGCGCTGCGGCTCCCTCGGCCCTGGCCGAGGACGCGGGGGTGGGCACGATCGTGGTGCAGTCGGGCATGTCCCAGGCCTCTGCGTGCCGTGGGCGCCGGCTCTTCGCCGCCTTGTACGCGGCGGACTCACGCAGTCGCAGCGCGGCAAGCCCCAGTTGCTCCACCTCGGTGAGGCCGTCCGTGTCGCCCGGCTCCGGGCCCGGTGGCGCCTTGGCCGGCCCGGCCAGGGAGGCGACGACACTGACTCGGCCGTAACGGTGAATCGTGTGTCCTGCCCCGGGCCAGGTCGGGGCAGCGCTCCGCTGGTTCGCGTCCGCTCCGAGCACCGCACGTTCCGTGACGCTGATGTCGCCGGCCATCTCACACTCCGTTCGGGTTCTGGTCGGGCGCCCGGAACTCCGGGTCGCCCCAGTTCCGGCCCTCGCCCCGCCTCGGTGACTTTCCTGTGGGCCCCGACTTCCAGGCCTCGATGAACAGGAGCGCGCGCTCGTCGACTTGGCGTACGACGGCCTCGTCGCCCATGCTCGTGATCTCTCCGTGCGGTGAACGGGCGAGCGCCAGACGGCCACCGCCGGACAGTTCCCGCAGGTGTTCCGCCAGTTTCTCCGCGTTCTCCGCGCTCACGCGGAACACCGTGATCCAGGGAGGCACACGGGCCACTACCGGCCAGCTGCCTTCCACCTCGCCACCGCCGCGGGCCTCACCCACGACGAGGATCTCCGTGCCGACCATGGCGGCCCCCGCTGCTCCGAGCGTCTACGGACGCGATGCGTCCCGCTCAGGGGGGGAAACTCAACTCCCGGGCTGATGGACCGTCTACGCCAAATCCAGCCAGATGGATGAATCTTCACTGAAGTGTCATGAAGGGGAGGATTCACCACAAGTGCTCTTCGGCCCCGTCATGAACCCCGCCCCCAGCGAACTGCTCCCGTCGCTTTGGACGGCGGCCGGGACGGGATCCGAATGATCCCCCTCTGCATCGTCCAACGGCTGTCAGCCTCGGCTCTGAGTGGGGACACTCAGAGCCGAGGCCGACAGCCTTGTGGCGAGCCCGCGACGGGCTTTCGCGCGGGATCAGCAGGAGCTGGCGAACCTGAAGCTCTCCATCTCGTCGTTGCGCCACAGCGACGGAATCGACTGACCCGGCGTGAGGCACCCCAGAAATCCGGTGCCGTTGTCGTTGTCGTACATCAAGATGTGGAACCGGGTGCGATTGGAGACGCTGCTGATCTCGTTGTCCCCGTCCCAGCCGTCGATGTCGATGAGGGTTCCTATGTTCGCCGGTGACGTGGCGTACATGTCGACGTACTTCGATCCCGTGTAGTTGGCGTCCTCCCACATGCAGATGAAGTCCGCACCGCATCCCGCCGCCGCCGCCGCCGTCTGACCCTGCGCTTGGGCCTGCGCCGCGAAACCCAACGGGAAGGCCAGAGCGGCGGTGAGTGTGACGATCGCGCCTCGAACAGTCCTGCGCATGATTCCCCCTGCTGTCGATTTACCTCAGTCGTTCTTGCGGTCCCCACCATGCTGGGGCGCACGATGCGCGTGCGGCCACACGTTTCGATCACCTTCAAAGGGAGTCAGCGCGACGACAGGCGACATACGCGGTGGCGCCGGCGACTGTTCCGACACGTTGCGCGTCTCATGGCGTGGGGTGGCCGCGCACCGTGTGGCGGAAGCCGATCGGGGTCTGTCCGGTGCGCTGGTGGAAGTACTTGCTGAAATGGGTGGCGCTGGGGAAAGCGAGGTGGTCGGCGATGCGGGCGGCGGTCTGGTCGCTGTGGGCCAGGAGGCGTTTGGCCTCCAGGACGACACGGCGGTCGATGAACTCCTTGGCACCTAGGCCGGCGGTGGCGAGGGTGGCGCGGGAGAGGGTGCGGGCGGAGTAGCCGAGGGCGCGGGCGTAGTCCTCCACCCGGCGGGTGCGGGCGAAGTCCCTCTCGACGGCGTCACGGAAGCGGAGGTAGGTGGAGTCGGGTTCGGGCGCGGGACTGCCGACGGGTGCGGTCAGGTGGGCCAGGCGCAGCAGGAGGACGGACAGCAGGTGGCGCAGGGCCTCGGTGTGAATGTCCAGGGGCAGCCGTCCGAGCGCGTGGAACTCGGCGGTGAGGTGGTCGACGGCCCGGTGCAGGGCAGCGGCGTCGTCGGGCAGGGGGCGGCGCAGGACCGGGGCGTGGAGGTCTTCGATGCGGGTGACGGCTGCGGTGGCCGCGTCGATGAAGTCCTGCCGGAACAGGATCAGGGTGCCCTCGGCGTGGGTGAGGTCGCCCCACTGGTGCACCTGGCCCGGGCGTACCCACAGCCAGGAGCCGGGTTCGAGGGCGTAGGCGGTGAAGTCCACCGTGTGCCAGAGGGTGCCGCCGGTGAGCGTGAGCAGATGGTGGAAGTCCGGTCGCTGAAGCGTCGCGAGCCGCGCCGCCGGTACACGCCGGCGCAAGGTGGCCAGGGGCAGCACCTCGACCCCTGCAGGGGTTCCGGCAGGCGCGGTGAAGAGGATCTCGGGGATCTCCCGCGTGGCATCGTGTCGGTTTTTGGCCATAGGTAGTCGCAAGCGTATCCGGGTTCACCCGCCCTATCCCCCTAGTTTGGAGGTGCTGGCCCATACGGCACCGCATGGGTGTCGGAAAGCAGTAAGGGCGGAGGGGCGTGGTGTGTTCGGCGGAGCGAGTTCGACTGACGTACGCCTTCGACGCGTACTGCCCTTGGTGCTATGGCTTCGGCAGGGCCCTGCGGACCTTCGCCGAGGACAACGCACACCGCATCCAACTGTCGGTCCGGTCGGCCGGCCTCTACACCGGGGCCCGGTCGAGGCCCGTATCGGCGTACCCGCATCTGCGAGCCGAGCAGGACCGGACAGCGCGGCTGACCGGCGTCGGAAGGACCCGACCGCGGTGGACCGCTGGGCCGCCGCCGACTACACGCAGACGGTCCTTGTGGGCGCCGACTACTCGGGGCTCACCGACTACATCTCCACCGAGACCTACCACCAGCACAACCCGGAGGCCGCCGACGGCCTGGACGGCTTCGGCGCCGCCGCCGCGAAGTGGGCCGAGCAGGGCAGGAACCTTGTCTACAACAAGGTCCACAAGGTCGTCGCCGAGGGCGAGTTCGTCCTGCTGCAGTCCGAAGGCGAGTTCGGCGTCCCGGTGGCGTACTACGACCTGTTCCGCGTCCCCGACGGAAAGATCGTCGAGCACTGGGACGTCATCACCGCCGTTCCGGCCGAACTGCCGCACGGCAACGGCCTGTTCTGACAACCCTGCCACCAGCTGAGGAGAAGCACGATGAGCACGCCCGCTTACGCCGGCCGGACCTTCGTCCTCCGGGTCGACAACGGGGTCGTCTTCCGCAACACCTACGCGGCCGACGGCACCGTCCTGCACTACGAGACCCTGGAGGGTCCGGCCAAGGGAGCGAAGGAGACGGTCACTCTCCACACCGCCGAAGTCGCCCCGGGCCTGTTCATGCTCGGCTGGGTCGAGGAGTCCGGCATGACGGTCACACACGTCATGAACCTCAACGCCCGGACCGTCCACGCCCTCTGGACCTACGAGGGCGGTACCGGTCGCGTCGCCGAGCTCCACACCGCAACCCTCGAACCCGCCTGAGCAGGCCCGGCGAGCCGTCGCGGCCTTACCGGTAAGCCGGGAGACCACAACGGCTCGCCTCACACCCACCCGCCAGGCGAGCCGTCGTCGGCGTTCACGATCCAGGCGGCGCATCGCCCTCGGCCGCCGACGCGGGCCGCACGCCGAACACATCACCCGCACCGCCTGGAGGACCACCGTGCACGCCGGCACACTGCCGCTCGACGCCTACCGCACCGTCATCGCCCTGGACGAGCCGTTCCAGCCCGCTGACTGCCACACCCCGCCCTCGCACCCGACGCACCTGGTGCACGCCGCGCTCGACCTCCTCGGCAGGGACCCGGCGGCCGTGAAGGCCGGCCTGAGCACCGGTGACGCGGACCGGCTCGACCATGCGAACGCCCGGCGGCTGCTGCGCGCGGTGCTGACCGTACGGGCTCCGGGCCCTCTGCCCGCCGCAACCGCCAAAGCGCTGGACACACTCCTGGCAGCCGAGCGCCAGGCGCACGAAATCACCGACGCGGGCACGCTGCCCCGCTGCCCGAACTGCGGCGGCCAGGTCGAGATCAACGTCCGCATCGGCCCCGAATTCGTCGACGCCCCCTACCTTGCCGCCGGCCGCCGCCTACAGGGCTGGCTGGACACGGCCGACGCCGACACCCGCCTGCTGATCCTGGAGTTCGGCGCCGGATTCAACACCCCCGGTGTCATCCGATGGCCGGGCGAACAGCTCACCCGGAGCTTCCCCCGCGCACGCTTCGTACGCGTCAACCCCACCGATCCCGAGACCCCCGCCGACCTGGCCGACCGATCCCTGTCCGTTCCCACCCACGCCGACCACCTGCTCGCCACACGCACCGCGCCCCACTCGGCGCCCGACCCTACGGTGATCCCATGAGCGACCCTGAAGCGAACAAGGCCACCGCCAAGGCCTTCTACGACCTGATGTTCAACGAGTGCCGCCCCGCCGAGGCCCTCGACCGGTACGCCGGCGACACCTACATCCAGCACAACCCGCATGTCGGCGACGGCAAGCAGGCATTCATCGACTACTTCGAGCGCATGGCCGCCGAGTACCCGGGCAAACACGTCGAGTACAAGCGCGCCTTCGCAGAAGACGACCACGTCATCCTCCACTGCCATCAGACCTGGCCCGGCGAGGAATACGCGGGCATCGACATCTTCCGCTTCGATCACAACGGAAAGGTCGTCGAGCACTGGGATGTCCTCCAGGTCATCCCGCCCACCTCCAGGAACGACAACACCATGTTCTGAGCACCGCGCGCCGGAAGAGCACGAGCTGCAGGCGCCGCCTCGCACAAGCGCCGGGACGTACTCGTCACGGTGTCAGTCCGCCGTCTGCGCCGGGCCTGCCGTCACCTTCCGCAGCAGCGGCCTGCTGCCGGCGATCGCGGCGAACATGGCCAGCGCGCCGACGACCACGCACATCACCAGTTGCACAGCACCGGAGGCGTTCATCGTGGTGCCGGCGGCCTTGTTGAGCTGCACGGCGCCGAAGACACCCATCGCGGTGGTGCCTCCGGCCAGAACGGCCAGCGGGATGACGGTCTCACGCACCCGTGCCCGGTCCAGCACCTTCAGCGGGGTGCCGGACAGCCGCAGCAGGCCGTACACCCGGCGCCGGTCGAGGACGTTCGCGGCGGCCGTGAGGCCGGCGGAGGCGGCCGCGACGAGGAAGCTCAGCACGAGGGTGGCCGTACTGACGGCGGTGATGCGGGCGGTCACCGTGTCGTCCGCCGCGGACACGTACTCCTGGGTGAGGGGGTACCTGCCCGATCCGAGGGGCGTCAGTGCGGTGAGGGCGCTGTCGATGTCCTTCTGCCCGCCGGGGACCTTTGCGATCACTCCGTCAAGTCCGGCCAGCAGGCTGTCGTAGTCGTTCTCGCTCGTGACGGTGACATCCGCCGTGATGCCTGCCCGGTGCAGCGCCGTACGGGCCTCGGTGGCTGTGTGGCGGGCGTCGGCGGCGTTCGCGGTGATCACCGCGACCTGGCCCTGGTGGCTCGGGCCGTCGGAGCCCAGCGTGCTGACGCAGAAGAACCCGGCCACGAACCCCGCGAGCACCAGACCGCTGACGGTGCGCCAGACCGCGCGCGGGTCGTCGCTGAGCCGACGGGCGGCCAGCAGTGTTGCCGGGCGCTTCGCACGGCGGGCCACGATCCGGCCCAGCCGGTCCACCACCCAGGGGCCGAACAGCCAGAACGCGCCGTAGAAGAGCGCCAGCAGGGCGATCAGCTGCCGGGGCTTCAACTGGCCGCTGTCGCCTGTGGTCGCCCAGATGTAGAGCAGGACCGCGACGAACAGCACCAGGCGGATCGCGCGGGTGCGGCGCGGGTTCGCCTGCTGGGCCACGCCCAGGGGTGAGGTGGCCACCTGGCGCAGCATCGTCACCGAGCTCACGGTGATCAGTGCGGTGACGGCCGACACCACGGCCGCGAGCCACGGCAACCCCACCCACAGCTGACCGGCGTACCAGGAGCCGACGCCGTACGGGAGTTCGGCGAGCGCGGGCAGCAGTGCCGCGTAGGCGAGCGCGCCCGCCAGCGCCCCGGCCGCGCCGACTCCCGCCGCCTCGACGGCGGTCATGGCGAGGATCTGCCGTGGGGTGGCCCCGGCCAACCGCAGCGCGGCGAGCCGCTGTTCACGCCGGGCCGCGCCGAGCCGTCCCGCGGCCGAGCTCAACACGACGACCGGCATGACGAGGAGCACCACGCCCAGAAGTACGGTCCCCTGGTCCATGCCGGTGAACAGGCTCGCCTTGGTGCCGGCGAACCCGGAGACCGGTGAGCGCTTGGTCAGGCCGTCGTCGTAGTAGTTCTGGTGCCCGGCCGCCGGGGAGACCGCCGCGTCGCCGGGCGCCCGTCCGACCACCGCGACCAGCTCGTCGGGCGAGGCGAGAGCGGCGGCGCCGATCGTGCCGTAGGACTTCGTCTTCGGGAAGCGGTCGGCGAGTTGGCCGTCGGGGAGCTCGTGCAGCAGCTCGGCCAGCGCGGGCGAGACAGACACCTCGCCCTGCTTCGGGAAGCCGCTCAGGCCGGGCGGCGCGGGGGTCGCCGCGCGCCCGGGCAGCTGGGCCAGGTTCACGACGGTAACGGGCTTTTGGCGTACGTACGTCGTGGTCGTGGCCTGGATGGCCGTCGCCGCCTTGGCCTGTACG
>NZ_JBEXDZ010000261.1:0-8165 GCF_040606085.1 Streptomyces sp. NPDC005485
GCCATGTGGAGCTCGTGGCGCGCGCCGAGGCCGGCCTAGACGAGGCCCGGCGTGCCCTCGCCGAGGCCGAGGAGTCGGCCCGGCACCGCCAGGAGGACGCCGAGGCCCGTGCCGCCGAACTGCTGGCCGAGGCCCGGGTGTGCGAGGAGCGGATCCACCGGGAGACCGAGCGGGTGCTGCGCGAGCACGGCGAGACTTGGGACGACGTGAGCGCCCACATGGATCACGTACGGACCAGCCTCACGACCCTGACCGGGCGGGCCCCGGCCGAGTAGACCGGAGCACCGCCGCGGCGCCCGGGGTCACTCGCTCCTTCGTACGGCTCCTGCCAGGATCCAGCCCTCCACCGCCTCGTACTGGTGCCGTTGCTCCTCCGCCTTGCGGCGGCCGGAGGCGATCGTGCCCAGCCAGCCGAACGCGAAGCCGAGCGGGACGGAGACAAGGCCGGTGGTGGTGAAGGGGTACCAGTTGAAGTCGGCGTCGGGGAAGGCGGAGAACGGTGAGCCCGAGACCAGGTTGGTGCCGGTCATCAGGACGAGGACGCTGACCGTGCCGCCGATCAGGGTGGCCAGCAGGCCCGTTCGGGTGTAGCGGCGCCAGAAGAGGCCGTAGACCAGGGCCGGTGCTATGGCGGACGCGCCCAGGCAGAACGAGAGCGTGACCAGGGCCTGCAGGTTGGTGTGCTGGACGAGGGTGGCCAGCAGGATCGCGGTGACGCCGACCGCGAGGGCCGACAGACGGGCGAGGGTCATCTCGCGGCGCGGTGAGGTCGGCCGCGTTCCGCTCGCGAAGACGTCGTGGGCAAGGGAGTTGGCGCAGGCCAGGATCATTCCGGCGACCGAGGCGAGCAGCGTGAGGAAGATCGCCGCGGTGACGGTGGTGAAGAGGAACGCCTCCGCCGTCGACACGTCCGGCCCGAACGCGGCCCGCGAGCCCAGCAGATACGCCGTGTTGCCCTGCGGGTCGGCGCCCGCGATCGCCGCGCGCCCGATCAGTGCGGTCGCGCCGAAGCCGACGACCGTGATGACCAGGACGAACAGGGCCACACACGGGACGGCCCAGGACAGTGAACGGCGGACCTGGCGGGCGCTTCCCGCGGTGTACATGCGCATGGTGATGTGCGGCAGACAGGCGCCGCCGACCACGATCGTCAGCTCCGAACTGACCATGTCCAGCCGGGGGTAGGAGCCGCCTGTGAACTCCAGCCCCGAGTGCAGGAACGCCGGACCCACTCCGCTGTTGTCGGAGGCGGCGGCGAACAGCGCGCCCGGGTCCCAGCCGAAGCGGCTGAGGATCAGGGCGGCCACCAGCGTGCCGGAGCCGAGCAGCATCACGATCTTCATGATCTGGATGAGGGCGGTGCCCTTCATGCCGCCGATCGCCGCGTAGCTGATCATCAGTGCGCCGATCCCGACGATGCACCCGGTCTTCAGGGCGTCGCTGGAGAAGCCGAGGATGAATGCCAACAGATCGCCCGTGCCGGCGAGTTGGACGAGCATGAGCGGCAGCAGCGCGGCGATGGTCGTGGCGCACGCCGTGATGCGCACGGCGCGGCCCGGCATGCGGCGTGCGAGCGCGTCGCCCATGGTGAACCGGCCCGCGTTGCGCAGGGGTTCGGCCAGCAGGAACATCAGCAGCATCAGGGACAGGGCCGTGCTCAGGGCGAGGACGACACCGTCGTAGCCCGCGAGCGCGATGACCCCGCCCGTGCCGAGCACGGTCGCCGCGGAGATGTAGTCCCCGGCGATGGCAAGGCCGTTGCGCAGGGGTGAGAGCGAGCCGTAGCCCGTGTAGAACTCGTCGAGGTCGTCGCGGTCGGGGCCGGTCATCACGCACAGCAGCAGCGTGATGGTGGCGACCGTGGTGAAGGCGACAAGCGACATCGCCTGCCCCGAACTGCTGAACCCGGTCAGCCCGCCGGGCAGGCCGGCACTCAGGTGTTCGGCCAGGTGTCCGGTGGGTGCGGCGGGTGCGACCTGTGCGACGTGTGCCGTGACAGCGGCGGGTGCGGTCATCGTGCGGCCTCCCGCTTGGCGTCCAGCTCGGCCTGCTTGCGGATGCGGTCGGCGATCGGGTCGACGCCGTGCCGGGCCGTGTACTCGTACAGCCCGATCGCCAGGCAGGTGACCGGGACCTGGATCAGTCCGAGCAGCAGCCCCATGGACAGCCCGCCGGAGACGGTGCCCGTCATGAAGGACGGTGCGAACGCGGACAGGATCAGGAAGAGCGTGAAGTAGCCGAGCGCGGTGAACGTGGCCACGCGCCGCTGCCGGCGGTAGGCGGTGCGCAGCAGGCGCAGGTCACTGTGGTGGCCGAGGGCCGGCCGGCGGGGGTGGCGTTGCCTCGTCGGCTCCGTCGGCGGCGGCTGCCAGGGATAGGTGGTGTACGGGGGTGGGGAGGGGGCGGGGTTGTAGGGCGAGCGGTGGTCGGGGGACGAGAACGCGTCTGCCATCCCGTTTCTCCTTGCGAGGGCTCGGGTCCGGTGCGGACCGCAGGGAGCTGGGGGGTGAGCGACGCACGCTACTCGTAGGTAGCAGGCGATGGGAAGGTTTCAGCAAACTGAGTGGTCGGTATGCGCTTACTTCGGCAGACTGCCCTGACCTGCGGTGTTACCGGCGTTTACAGCCAGGGCCGGCCGCCGTTCGTGACGGAAACGTGAGCGACAGGGAGCCGGGATCCGTACAGCACCCGCTCGGAGATCCGTATCGCAGCCGTTCGGTCCGTCCTCAGTCCTCCGGGTGCGGCAGCACCGGGAAGCGGCGCGGGGCCACCAGCAGCAGGACGAGGAAGGCGAGTCCGGCCGCGCAGGCCGCGCCGAGGTAGACGGCGTGCACGGCGTCGGCGACCGCGTGGCGCAGCGAGTCGGTGGCGGCGCCCGGCGCGTCCAGGGCGCGGGTGACCGAGTCGAGATCGCCCGCGCCGCCGAGCCGGGTGGCGAGCACCCCGTTGGCGACGGCGCCGAAGAGGGCCGCGCCCATCGTCTGCCCGGTCTGACGGCAGAAGAGGACGGACGCGGTGGTCGTGCCGCGCTCGTCCCAGCCGACGGTCGACTGCACGCCGATGATGAGCGGGAGTTGGAAGAGGCCGAGGGCGCCGCCGAGCAGCAGCATCAGCAGGGCGGGCTGCCACGGCTCGCCCGGGTAGGGCAGGAAGGGGAAGGCGAGCAGCAGCAGCGTGGCCGTGCCGATGCCGAGCATCGCGGTGTTGCGGAAGCCGATGCGCCGGTACACGTGCTGGCTGAGCGCGGCGGCCACCGGCCAGCTCAACGTCCATACGGAGAGCACGAATCCGGCGGCGATCGGCGCGAGCCCGAGCACCGCCTGCGCGTACGTCGGCAGGAAGACCGTCGGCGCGACCATCAGCAGCCCCAGTGCGCCCAGGGCGAGATTGACCGCGGCGATCGTGCGCCGCCGCCACACCCAGCCCGGGATGATCGGCTCCGCGGCCCGCCGCTCGACGGCCACGACCACCCCGACCAGCACCAGTCCCGTACCGAACAGGGCGAGCGAGGGGGCGGACAGCCAGGCCCATGCCACCCCGCCCTGCACCAGCGCGGTCAGCAGGACGCCGCCGCAGGCGAAGACGGCCAGGGCGCCCGCCCAGTCGATGCGCGGCCTGCGGACGGCCGAGCGCCGGGGCTCGTGCAGATGGCGGACGATCAGCCACAGGGCGAGTGCGCCGACGGGCAGGTTGACGAGGAAGATCCAGCGCCAGTCGGCGTACGTCGCGAGGACTCCGCCCAGCGCGGGACCCGCGACCGCCGACGTCGCCCACACGGTGGACAGCTTGGCCTGGATCTTCGGGCGCTCCTTCAGCGGGTAGAGGTCCGCGGCGAGCGTCTGCACCGTGCCCTGGAGGGCGCCGCCGCCCAGGCCCTGGACGACCCGGAAGGCGATGAGCGCGGCCATGTTCCAGGCCGTCGCGCACAGCAGCGAGCCGACGAGGAAGAGGCCCGCGCCCGCCACCAGCACCGGTTTGCGGCCGAAGGTGTCGGAGAGCTTGCCGTACACCGGGAGCGTGACCGTCACGGCGAGGAGATAGCCGGAGAACAGCCAGGAGAAGACGGAGAAGCCGCCGAGGTCGCCGACGATCTGCGGTACGGCGGTCGACACGATGGTGGAGTCGAGCGCGGCCAGCGCCATCGCGAGCATGAGCGCGGCGACCACCGCGCGGCGGCGGCGGGCCTCGGCCCGGTCGTCCGCCGGTGCGCCGGTCCGCGCGGCCGGTATGTCCGTGTCCCCCTGAGCCACCGGATTCCTTCCCCCTGCATCCATCTCCGTCGACCACCTTCTCACTTGCCCCTCACGCGGCGGGAGGGTGGAGCCTTTGTGGACCGGAGGGTGGACCGAACCCCGAGAACGGCTCCACCCGGCGGTGGAGGGCCCCTAGGGGTATCTCCGTACTACGGCTCGGGGAGGGTTCGTCCCGTCGGAGGACGAGAAGGGGCGGGGCCCGTCCTTAACCTGGCTTTATGCCGCTGGGGGGCGGCGCACCCGACCCACGGGGGTGGGGTTTTCCCCAGCAAAAGACTGCGCTGAGCACCAGCGCGCAGGACCCCCGCGACGACCAGACTCAATGACGTAACCAGCGCACGTGAACCATCTGTTGACCGACATAGGAGACGTACCGTGACATCGGCTGTGACCATCACCAGGCACGGGGGCACTGGAGGGCGTACGGCCGTTGCCGCACGGGCGCGGCAGGTCGTGAAGGCGTACGGGTCCGGTGAGACCCGCGTCGTCGCCCTCGACCACATCGACGTGGACATCGCCCGCGGTCAGTTCACCGCGATCATGGGCCCCTCGGGGTCCGGCAAGTCCACGCTGATGCACTGCCTCGCCGGACTCGACACCGTGACCAGCGGACAGATCTACCTCGACGAGACCGAGATCACCGGCCTCAAGGACAAGAAGCTCACCCAGCTGCGCCGGGACCGGATCGGCTTCATCTTCCAGGCGTTCAACCTGCTGCCCACGCTCAACGCCCTGGAGAACATCACGCTCCCCATGGACATCGCGGGCCGCAAGCCCGACCAGGGCTGGCTGCAGCAGGTCGTCGAGACGGTCGGCCTCAAGGACCGGCTCAAGCACCGGCCGACGCAGCTCTCCGGCGGTCAGCAGCAGCGCGTCGCCGTGGCGCGGGCGCTCGCCGCACGGCCCGAGATCATCTTCGGTGACGAGCCGACCGGAAACCTCGACTCGCGCGCCGGCGCCGAGGTCCTCGGCTTCCTGCGCCGCTCCGTCGACGAGCTCGGCCAGACCATCGTGATGGTCACGCACGACCCGGTGGCCGCCTCGTACGCGGACCGCGTCCTCTACCTCGCCGACGGCCGCATCGTCGACGAGATGTACCGGCCCACCGCCGACGCCGTCCTGGACCGCATGAAGGACTTCGACGCCCGGGGACGTACGTCATGAGTGCCAACACCGTCCTGAAGACCTCGATGCGCAACTTCTTCGCGCACAAGGGGCGCATGGCACTCTCCGCCGTCGCGGTCCTGCTGTCGGTGGCGTTCGTCTGCGGCACCCTCGTGTTCACCGACACGATGAACACGACGTTCGACAAGCTGTTCGCCGTGACCTCCTCCGACGTCACGGTCCTGCCGAAGACGGCCAAGAGCGACGACACCCCGCAGAACGGCAAGCCCGAGTCGCTGCCCGCCTCCGTCCTCACGCAGGCGAAGAAGGTGCAGGGCGTCAAGTCCGCCGAGGGCGCCGTCAGTTCGATGAACGTGACCGTCGTCAACAGCGACAACAAGAACATGGGGTCCAGCAACGGCGCCCCGACCATCGCGGGCAACTGGACGAAGAACGACCTGCGTTCGATGGAGATCACCCAGGGCCATGCCCCGCGCGGTCCCACCGAGGTGATGGTCGACTCCGACACCGCCGACAAGCACCACCTCAAGATGGGTGACGAGCTGCGCACCATCGCCGTCACCGGTGACTTCAAGGCGAAGATCGTCGGCATCGCCTCCTTCAAGGTGACCAACCCCGGTGCCGCCGTCGTCTACTTCGACACCGCCACCTCGCAGCGCGAACTCCTCGGCGCCACCGGCCGGTTCACGCACATCAACATCACGGCCGCACGGGGCGTGAGCGACACGCGGCTCAAGCAGAACGTCATCTCCTCCCTCTCCGACGCCGGTGCGCTCAAGGTGCAGACGCAGAAGGAGAACGCCGACGAGAACCGCAAGGGCGTCGGCCAGTTCATGAACGTCATCAAGTACGCCATGCTCGGCTTCGCCGGCATCGCGTTCCTGGTCGGCATCTTCCTGATCATCAACACCTTCTCGATGCTCGTCGCCCAGCGCACCCGCGAGATCGGCCTGATGCGGGCGATCGGCTCCTCCCGCAAGCAGATCAACCGGTCCGTACTGGTCGAGGCGACCCTGCTCGGCGTCATCGGCTCGATCCTCGGAGTCGGCGCGGGTGTCGGCATCGCGGTCGGCCTGATGAAGCTCATGTCCTCGATGGGCATGAACCTCTCCACCGACGACCTGACGGTCAAGACGGCCACCCCGGTGGTCGGCCTGCTGCTCGGCATCGTCGTCACCGTCCTCGCCGCCTACCTCCCCGCCCGCCGCGCCGGCAAGGTCTCCCCGATGGCGGCACTGCGCGACGCCGGTACGCCTGCCGACGGCAAGGCCGGCCTCGTCCGCGGTCTGATCGGCCTGCTCCTCACCGGCGCCGGTACCGCCGCCCTCTACATGGCGGCCACCGCCAAGAAGGCGAGCGACGGCTCCCTGGTCCTCGGCGCGGGTGTCGTGCTGACCCTGATCGGGTTCGTGATCATCGGCCCGCTGCTCGCGGGCGGTGTGGTCCGCGTCATCAGCGCGGTCCTGCTGCGGATGTTCGGCCCCGTGGGCCGGATGGCCGAGCGCAACGCCCTGCGCAACCCGCGCCGCACCGGCGCCACCGGCGCGGCCCTGATGATCGGCCTCGCGCTGGTCGCCTGCCTCTCCGTGGTCGGCGCCTCGATGGTCGCCTCGGCGACCGACCAGCTCGACAAGTCGGTCGGCGCGGACTTCATCGTCGAGGGCAACCAGCGGATCGTGCCGCAGGCCGAGAAGGCCATGCAGGCCTCGCCCGGCCTGGCGCACGTCACCCGCTACAAGGAGATCCAGGCCAAGCTGACCTCCCCGGACGGAACGACGGAGGACAGCGAGGTCACGGCCGCCGACCCGACGTACGCAAGCGACCTGCGCCGTGAGACGACCGAGGGCAAGCTGACCGCGGCCTACGGCAGCGACGCGATGTCGGTCGGCTCGGACTACGCCAAGAAGCACGGCGTGCACGTCGGCGACACCATGACCGTCGCCTTCAAGGGCGGCCGCACGGCGAAGCTCAAGGTCGCCGCGGTCACCGACGACGACTCGGTCTTCGACCAGGGCGCGCGCTACATCAGCCTCACGACCATGGCGAAGTACCTCCCCAAGGACCGGATCCCGCCGAACGTGATCATGTTCGCCGAGGCCAAGAAGGGCCAGGAGAAGCAGGCGTACGCGGCCCTGAAGAAGGCCATGGAGCAGTACCCGCAATACGACGTCCGCGACCAGACCGACTACAAGCAGGAACTGAAGGACCAGGTCGGCCAGTTGCTGAACATGGTCTACGGCCTCCTCGCCCTGGCGATCATCGTGGCGGTCCTCGGTGTCGTGAACACCCTCGCCCTGTCGGTGGTGGAGCGGACGCGCGAGATCGGCCTGATGCGGGCCATCGGGATGTCGCGCCGCCAGCTTCGCCGCATGATCCGCCTGGAGTCGGTCGTCATCGCGCTCTTCGGCGCACTGCTCGGCCTCGGCCTCGGAATGGGCTGGGGGGCGACCGCCCAGAAGCTCCTGGCGCTGGAAGGCCTGGGCATCCTGGAGATCCCCTGGCCGACGATCATCGGGGTCTTCATCGGCTCGGCCTTCGTGGGCCTGTTCGCCGCCCTGGTCCCGGCCTTCCGGGCGGGCCGGATGAACGTACTGAACGCGATCGCCACCGACTGACGGACCACCGGACAGCCACCGCGCACGGGGGTCGCGGGGGATGGGGGGAACGGGGACGGGCCCGGGGGGGGGGGGGGGGCCCGTCGCGGGCCGGGCCCCCGCCGAGGCCGCCCCAGCGAGCGTCGAATCCAACCACAGGGGTGAGGCGGAGGGGGTCGGGGGTGGTGGGGGT
>NZ_JBEXDZ010000262.1:0-8068 GCF_040606085.1 Streptomyces sp. NPDC005485
GAATTTCTGCGCCGGCCGGAGAGTTTTCAGCCCGTCCGGCGTTTGAGGACGAGCGCGAAGCGCGATGCAGGGGGAGAGGGGGCGCAGCCCCCAGGACAACGGGAAGGGAAGGGGCGGAGGGGGCGAAGAAAGTCTCAGCCCCGCAGCTCGGCGAGCACCGCGTCCGTGAACGGGGGCCACGCCTCCACCGCCCACGGCCCGAAGGGCCGGTCCGTCAGGGCGACGCATGCCGCGCCCGCGTCCGGGTCGACCCACAGGAACGTCCCCGCCTGCCCGAAGTGCCCGAAGGTCCGAGGCGAGGACGAGGTCCCCGTCCAGTGGGGCGACTTGGAGTCACGGATCTCGAAGCCGAGCCCCCAGTCGTTGGGGTTCTGGTGCCCGTACCCGGGAAGCACGCCCTTCGTCCCGGTGTACTGCGCGGTCATCGCCTCGGCGACGGTCCGCGGGTCGAGGAGCCGCGGAGCCTGCACCTCGGCCGCGAACCGCACGAGGTCCGCCACCGTGGACGCCCCGTCCTTCGCCGGCGACCCGTCGAGCGCGGTCGACGTCATGCCCAGCGGGGCGAGCACCGCCTGCCGCAGATACTCCCCGAAGGGGATGTCAGTCGCCTTGGCGACATGGTCCCCGAGCACCTCGAACCCGGCGTTGGAGTACAGCCGCCGCTCCCCGGGCGCGGACGTCACCCGGTGCTCGTCGAAGGCGAGCCCGGACGTGTGCGCGAGAAGATGACGGACCGTCGAACCCGTGGGCCCGGCCGGTTCGTCGAGCTCGATCGCCCCCTCCTCGTATGCGACGAGCACGGCGTACGCGGTGAGCGGCTTGGTCACCGAGGCGAGCGCGAACCGGTGCTCCACCGGCCCGTGCGACCCCACGACCGTGCCGTCCGCACGCACGACCGCCGCTGCAGCGGTGGGAACGGGCCAGTTCTCGATCAGCGCCGGGCTCTGCAAGGGCAAGGGCAAGGACATGCGGACGAGCCTAAGCCGCTCACAGCTGCAGCCGCATCGAGGGGTCCGGCTTGCGGACGAAGCCGAGCGAGGCGTAGAGCGGCTCGGCCTCGGCCGACGCGTTGAGATCGACCGCCGCGGCGCCCTTCGTGCGGAACCAGTCGAGGAGGGTCTCCATACAGGCGCGGGCGTAGCCGCGGCGCCGCGCGTCCGGGTCGGTGGCGACGCTGAAGACGTGCCCGATCGAGCCGTGCGGGTTGCCCGCCCGCCCGATCCGGTACTCGATCGTGCCGACGACGAGCGCCGCGAGCGCGCCCGGCCGCTGCGGGTGATCGACGACGAAGGCGGCGAACTCCCCGTCGGGATCGGCGAGTCGACCGCGTACGGTGGGCAGTGACTGTGCGTGCCAGTCGGTGGACTCGCCCGACGCGAACACGGAGTCGATCATCACCTGGCGCAGCCGGAGCAGCTCTTCGGCGTCCTCGGGCACAGCACGGCGTACGAGAGTCATGATCGGCACCGTAGTCACGACAACCGCAGGACGTCTTCGGGTTTTCGACGGGTTTCGCTTGCTTGGAGTGCACTCCAGGGTTTTAGCGTGGGGGCATGACGGTGATGGAGACCACGGCCGAGGCCACCGAGCCCGGCACCAGGACCGACATCTGCGCCGCGCCGCCCCAGCGGCACCGCCGCCCGGACGGCCAGGACAACTACACGATCAGCGAGGTCGTCGCCCTCACCGGCATGACGGCCCACACCCTGCGCTGGTACGAGCGGATCGGGCTGATGCCGCACGTCGACCGCTCGCACACCGGACAGCGCCGCTACAGCAACCGCGACCTGGACTGGCTCGCCTTCGTCGGCAAGCTGAGGCTCACCGGCATGCCGGTCGCCGACATGGTGCGGTACGCGGAGCTGGTGCGCGTGGGCGAGGAGACGTACACCGACCGCCGCGAGCTCCTGGTGGCGACCCGCCGGGACGTGCTGGCCCGCATCGCGGAGCTCCAGGACACGCTCGCCGTGCTCGACCACAAGATCAGTTTCTACGGGGACGCCGGGCACACCCTGGCGTCGGAGAGGTCCTGATGACCAACAGCAAGATCGCGAAGGCTCGGCTCGGCACCGACGGACCCGAGGTGGGTGTCCAGGGCCTCGGCTGCATGGGCATGAGTTTCGCCTACGGCCCCGCGGACGCCGAGGAGGCACGGGCCACCCTGGAAAGGGCGCTGGAACTCGGCGTCACGCTCTACGACACGGCGGACGCGTACGGCGCCGGAGAGAACGAGAAGTTCCTCTCCCCGTTCTTCACCGCGCACCGCGACGAGGTCGTCATCGCGACGAAGTTCGCGCTCTCGATCCCGCCGGGCGAGCCCACGAAGCGGGTCATCCGCAATGACGCGCCGTACATCCGCCAGGCCGTCGAGGCCAGCCTGGAGCGCCTGGGCATCGACGTGATCGACCTCTACTACATGCACCGCCGTGACGTGAACGTCCCGATCGAGGAGACCGTCGGGGTCATGGCCGAGCTGGTGCGCGAGGGCAAGATCAAGCACCTGGGCCTGAGCGAGGTCACCGGCGGCGAGCTGCGGGCCGCGCAGGGCGTGCACCCCATCGCCGCCGTGCAGTCGGAGTGGTCGCTGTTCAGCCGGGACATCGAGTCGGGCGTGGTGCCGGCGGCCCGCGAGCTGGGCGTCGCCCTGGTGCCGTACTCGCCGCTCGGCCGCGGCTTCCTCACCGGCTCCTTCGCCAACGCCGAGCAGGACCTGACGGCCGGCGACTTCCGCCGCCATCAGCCCCGCTTCACCGGCGACAACGCGGCGGCGAACGGAGCCCTGCTGGAGCCGGTGCGCGCCGTCGCCGACGCCCACGGCGTCTCGCTCGGCCAGGTCGCGCTGGCCTGGGCGCAGCAGCGTGCGGAGGTGCACGGGCTGACCGTCGTCCCGATCCCGGGCACCACCAAGCGCGCCCGCGTCGAGGAGAACACCGCCGCGACCCGCATCGTCCTCAGCGACGCGGAGCTGGACCTGCTGGAGCCGATCGCCGGCAAGGTGGCGGGCGACCGCTACGCCGACATGACGTTCACGTCGGCCGGCCGGGAGTAGCCACCCGTCGGCGGCGGCTACAGCTCCGCGAGCAGCTCGGCCTTCTTCGTCGTGAACTCCTCGTCCGTCACCAGGCCCGCCTGGTGCAGCTCGCCCAGGTGACGGATGCGGTCGGCGATGTCGGCCGGGTCGCTGCGCGGCGCCGCCGGCACCGCGGCCGGGGTCGCCGGTCCGCAGGCGCGCACCGCGGCCAGCACCGACGCGGCGAACGGCAGTGACTCGTGCACCGGCCCGTAGCCGAGGCCGAAGACGACGGCGGCGGGGTCCTGGTCGGCCTGGGCGGGCTGCGCGATGGCCGGCTCGCGGCGCAGCAGCCGCAGATGGCCCTCGAAGACCTCGGGGGAGCGCCACTCGACGCCGCTCAGGTCGGCGACCGGGAAACTCTGGTCGCCGGCCTTCCACTTCGCCGACGAGGCGCCCGTCCAGAACCACCGGAAGGACACCGACTTGCCGTCGAAGGTCGCCTTCCCGTCGTACGCCTTGAAGTGCAGGGGGGTCTCAGGCGGCTGTACGAGATAGCGCGGGGGCGGGTCGGTGTCGTCCGCCACGAGCAGCGGGGTCAGCTCGTCCCTGTAGTACTCGGCGAGGGTCTCGCGCTCGGCGGGCAGCACGAGCCGGTAGGGGTCGCAGCCCTCCTTGAGCTGGCCCGCGGCCGCGTCCATCAGGGGATCGGCGCCCGGTCTCGGCACGGCGTGCAGGACGACCGTTCCGCGCTTGCCCGGCGTCAGTGTCACCGCCGAGATCGCTTCCAGCGGGACACGGCGTTCGCCGAGCGCCTGGAGCAGCTTCGGCGTACGGATCCCCCGTTCGAAGCGGATGAGCACGGAGTCGGACTCGAACTCCCAGGCGGCATTGAATCCGGCCAGTACGTCACCCATGCGGGCCATCGTATGCGGCGTGTACGTCTGAGTCGCCTCCCTCGGCGGACCGCAGTTTTTCGTCCTCTACGCGCGTCAGGCCGCCGTGGTGGCGGACAAACCCTTCCGGCACACGTCATCCTCGTGCGCGCACTCCACCGCGCGGTAGGCACCGACGCCGATTTCGGCGAAGTTGCGCAGGCTCTCGGTGCCCGGCTCGAAATAGCCGGTGTGGCCCTTCGCGCCCTGCGCCGACAGGACTCGCGCCCCGAAGTCGGAGGAGACCGGGTCGGCGCCGTGCCCGAGGCCGCCGACCTCCAGGTGCGGTACGTCCTGGATCCAGTCGTCGGAGTCCCGCATCGCCCAGACCTGCGCGGAGGTGTGCAGGTGGGAGGCGTTCTCGACGCGCATGCCGGGGCTGCCGGCGACCGCTATGTCGGAGACCCGGGAGGGCAGCCGGTGGGCCGCGACCCCGCACAGCACGGAGCCGTAGCTGTGGCAGTACAGGGCGATCGGCGCGCTGCCGGGCAGCGCCCGCACCAGGGCGTCCAGCCGGACCGCACCCTCCTCGGCGCGCATGGCGGTGGCCGAGTCGATGCCGAGCCCGCTGGGCGCCGTGTAGTCGGCCCAGGCGATCACGGCCGTACGCGTGCCGGTGCCGGTCGCGCGCTCCGCCTTGTACAGGGAACGCGCCATGCCGACGGGCGCCGAGTACTTCTTGTACGTGCGCTGGAAGGTGAGCAGGTCCGTGTCGACGCCGGGCACCACGACCGAGACGCGCTCGGCCTTGTCGAGGTTGCCGAAGACCTCGGCGACCCGGCCCGAGCCCATCGGGTCGAAGGCGAGGATCTTGCGGCCCTTGCGCAGCAGCGCCTCGTAGCGGTTCTTGCGGCGGCCGGCGTCGTGCTGTCCGAGGTCGGAGAGCCCGTCGTCGTGCATGCGCTTGATCTCGACCTTGCGCTGCTGGCGCAGGGCGATGCGGTTGGCCTGGTAGCGCAGCTTCACCGGCGCGCCGTTCATGTTGCCGACCGCGAGCGGGTAGCGGTGGGCGAGGCGGGCGCGCTGTCCGCTGTCCAGCGAGGCGAAGAAGTCGGCGAGGCGGGTCGGCGCGGAGTCGGTGTCCGGGAGCCGGTGTCCGGCGAGGCGGCCGTGCTCCCAGGCGGAGCGTGACGCGGCGAGCGGCGTCGCTCCCCGGTGGCTCTGGAGGGCGGTCCAGCCACTGGTGGCGAGCATCACGAACACCACGCCCAGCGCGAGCAGTGCGCGCCAGACGTTGAGTTGGGGAGAGGAGTCGAAGGAAGTCACTGGGAGGACACACTAGGAGAACGAGAGTGTCTCGCGTTAACCGAGTGAGGCGGATCACGTTTCTGGTGGGGTAATTGGGGCAAAGCGGGTTCAGTACCAGATAAAGTGTCACGCTCTGTGCGCGTATTGGTGCGCTGTGTACGGCAGTTGCCGGACTCTCGCGGGCCGGCCGCGCCGCCTACGTCACTTTGTGCGCCACTTCTCCGCCAACGCGGGCCCCACATGGTCGAGATACGAGGCGGTCAGCTCGCGGATCGCCTCGACGCTGGTGTCGTCGCCCGCCCCCCAGAGCCGGCCGGTCACGCGCATCACACCACCGAACACGGCGACCGCGACGCGCGGCCGCGGATCCGTGTCCACGTCGAGGCCCTCGCGTTCGGCGATCACCCGGGCGATCTCCTCCTCCAGCTCGGCGGAACGGCGCAGATGGACGGCGAGCAGGGTGGGGGTCGACTCGATCAACTGGAAGGTGCGCATGTGCAGTTCGATCGGGACGACGGCGTCCACGGCCTCGCCGATGGTGTTCCACCCCTCCAGGACGGCCAGCCGCAGTGCCTCCAACGGGGCTTCGTGCGGCGGGCGTTCGCGTACGGCGGCCAGGAAGTGCGACTCGGCGATGCGCTGACTGAAGAGGGCGACGTCCTCCTTGCCCGCGAAGTACCGGAAGAAGGTGCGCTGGGAGACGTCGACGGCCTCGGCGATCTCGTCGACGGTTGTCCGCTCGTATCCCTTCGTCGTGAACAGCTCCAGGGCGGCCCGCAGGAGTGCGTCCCGGGTGCGCTGCTTCTTGCGCTCGCGCAGTCCCGGCCGCGGCGCGAGGGCCGCGGGGATGGTCCGAGCTGTGTCCATTGCTCGCCGTTTCCTCCCTTTCGTTACCGAACGTGCAGCTCAGCGTACCCGTGGGTGAGGTGACAGTTACTGACTCGTGATTTTGTTTGTCAACTGTCAGTGGCTGTCACTAGCCTCGAAGGCATGACTAGTCAGACCACCGTCGACGCGACGGGGCCGGCCGACAAGGCCCTGGCCGCCCCGACCGATCCGACTCCCCCGCAGGGCCTGCGGGGCCACCCCTGGCTGACGCTCATCAGCGTCGCGACAGGCGTCATGATGGTCGCCCTGGACGGGACCATCGTGGCCATCGCCAACCCGGCCATCCAGAAGGACCTGGGCGCGAGCTTCGCCGACGTCCAGTGGATCACCAACGGCTACTTCCTCGCGCTCGCGGTCACGCTGATCACGGCGGGCAAGCTCGGCGACCGGTTCGGGCACCGGCAGACCTTCCTCATAGGCGTGGTCGGCTTCGCCGCGGCCTCGGGGGCCATCGGACTGTCCGGCAGCATCGCCCTGGTGGTCACCTTCAGGGTGTTCCAGGGGCTGTTCGGCGCGCTGCTGATGCCGGCCGCGCTCGGCCTGCTGCGGGCCACCTTCCCGGCCGAGAAGCTGAACATGGCGATCGGCATCTGGGGCATGGTCATCGGCGCCTCCACCGCGGGCGGCCCGATCCTCGGCGGGCTGCTCGTGCAGCACGTCAGCTGGCAGTCGGTGTTCTTCATCAACGTGCCGGTCGGCATCGCCGCGCTCGTCCTCGGCGCGCTGATCCTCAGCGACCACCGGGCCGAGAACGCCCCGCGCTCCTTCGACGTGCCCGGCATCGCCCTGCTCTCCGGCGCCATGTTCTGCCTGGTCTGGGCGCTCATCAAGGCCCCGACCTGGGGCTGGGGCGACGCCATGACCTGGTCGTTCCTCGGCGCGTCGGTGCTTCTCTTCGTGCTCTTCGCCCTCTGGGAGAAGCGAGTGAAGGAACCGCTGATCCCCCTCGGCCTGTTCCGCTCCGTGCCGCTGTCGGCGGGCGTGGTCCTCATGGTGCTCATGGCCGTCGCCTTCCTGGGCGGCCTGTTCTTCGTCACCTTCTACCTGCAGAACGTGCACGGAATGAGCCCGGTCGACGCCGGTCTCCACCTCCTCCCGCTCACCGGGATGATGATCGTGGGCTCGCCGCTGGCGGGCGCGCTGATCACCAAGGCGGGCCCGCGCATCCCGCTGGCCGGCGGCATGGCCCTCACGGCGATCTCCATGTACGGCATGTCGACGCTCGACACGGGCACCGGCAGCGCCGTCATGTCGCTCTGGTTCGCCGGTCTCGGCCTCGGCCTGGCCCCGGTCATGGTCGGCGCGACCGAGGTCATCGTGGGCAACGCCCCCATGGAGCTCTCCGGTGTCGCCGGCGGTCTCCAGCAGGCCGCCATGCAGATCGGCGGCAGCCTCGGCACCGCCGTCCTCGGCGCCGTGATGGCCTCCAAGGTCGACGGCGACCTCGCCGGCAACTGGGCCGACGCCAAACTCCCGCCGCTCACCCCGGCCCAGCTCGACCAGGCCTCCGAAGCGGTCCGGGTCGGCGCCGCGCCGGTGGCCAAGGGCACGCCGCCCGGCATCGCCGCACAGATCACCGACGTCGCGCACCACACCTTCATCTCCGGCATGAGCCTCGCCTGCCTCGTCGCCACGGGGGTCGCCGTCGTGGCGGTCTTCGTCGCCCTGCTCACCAAGCGGGGAAGCAACGCGGAGGCCGCGGGAGCGGGGGCGGGCCACATCTAGGAACCCGAACCGGGGGCGCGCCGGGCCCTGTTCGCCTATCAGGGTGACGGGGCCGGATACCCCTCCCGCTCCACGCGCACCGCAGGTCACAGTGGGTCAAGCCCTCCGTACGGCATGCGGACGACGTCCGTGCGGTACGGGGGCGACCGGAGCTGCGGCGCGCTGCCGGAGGGGGTCAACACGCGGACCGAGTGGTGGCGGGCGCGCAAGCTCGAAGAGGTTCCGACCGAGCAGCTGCCGGACGCGAGCGTCGACGACTCGA
>NZ_JBEXDZ010000263.1:0-8048 GCF_040606085.1 Streptomyces sp. NPDC005485
GGCCCCTCGCTGCTGCGAGGGGCCTCTTCGGTCGGTGCGCCGCCAGGGACTCGAACCCCGGACCCGCTGATTAAGAGTCAGCTGCTCTAACCAACTGAGCTAGCGGCGCGCGCTGACTCGAGAACTCTACCCGACCGGAACGGGTGCTCCCGACCGCGGGGCCGGCCGGGACCCCGGTCCGGACGCGGTCGCGGGCGGCGCCGTACATCATTCGGACCGTCAACATGCGACACCGGATGACAGTTGAGAAACTGACGACTGTGCAGAAGCGCGGATATTTCCACCTGGAGTGTGAGGGGAATCGCATGGCGGCTCCGGTATTCGAGGAATTCGATCCCGCGAGCGACTGCGAATGCCCCGGATGTGTTCACTGGCGGCGTGTCATGCCGCATTCCCCACTGTCCGGCTCCCTCGGCCATCCGGCGGCCCGCAAGGCCCTGGTGCTGGCCGCGGCGGCGGGCACCGTGCTCGGCGCGGGCCAGTCGATGCCGGCGGTCGCCGCCGCCCACGGACCCGCCCACCCGGGCATCCCCGCAGGTGACGAGCCCGGTACCCCACAGGGCAGCAAGGCTCCGCTGCACGGGCCGGTCGGGAAGCCGGCGGCGCCCGCAAAGCCCGCGGCACCGGTCAAGGCGCCCGCGACCACCCGGGCGGAGATCATCAACCGGGCAAAGACATGGGTCACCGCCCAGGTGCCCTACAGCATGTACGCCTACTGGTCCGACGGGTACCGGCAGGACTGCTCGGGTTTTGTCTCCATGGCCTGGAACCTGCCCGGCAACGAATGGACCGGCAGCCTCGACACGTTCGGCGAGCGGATTTCCCGGGACCAGCTCCAGCCCGGCGACATTCTTCTCTTCCACAATCCGGCGGACCCCGAGAAAGGCTCGCACGTCGTCATTTTCGGCGGCTGGACGGACTACACACACACGTATTACGCCGCCTACGAGGAGACCCGCCCGCACGCCCGCCGGCAGGCCACTCCGTACGCGTACTGGAGCAACTCCGACCGCTATCTGGCGTACCGCTACAAGGGGCTCGCCGAGGGTGCGGGCGGCCCGGCCCCCTCGGGTACGCCGACGGCCACCCGCTTCCCCGGGGCGGTCTACTTCGGGCCCGGCGCGAGCAACGCGTACGTCACCCAGCTGGGCCGGCTCCTCGTCGAGCGGGGCGGCGGCCGCTTCTACACGCAGGGCCCGGGACCCCGCTGGGGCGACGCCGACCGGCGGGCCACCCAGGCCTTCCAGCAGGCGCAGGGGTGGACCGGAGCGGACGCGGACGGGCTGCCGGGAGCACAGACCTGGGCGTTGCTGTTGGCGAAGAAGGGAAGGGACATCGCGCCCCCCGCGGCGCCCGGGAGCCCCGGCCCGAAGGGGTCACCCAGTACCTCCTCGCACGGCGTGCCCGGCTATCCGGGGCGCGGGATGTTCCGGCCGGGCGCCGACAACGCCTTTGTCACCCGGCTCGGAAAGCAACTGGTCAAGAAAGGGTTCGGTACTCACTACACGACGGGCCCGGGGCCGCGCTGGGGCGAGGCGGACCGGCGCAACGTCGAGGCGTTCCAGCGCTCCCAGGGCTGGCGCGGCGGCGCCGCGGACGGCTACCCCGGGCCGGAGACCTGGCGGCGGCTGTTCTCGTAGCGGATCGCAACCCCGTACCCGGTCGGACCCTCGCACCCGATCGGACCCTCCCGAGGGAACGGCTTTTCCCGTCACTCGATCAATGACGCATCTGGCGCGGAGGCTGGAGGCACGTATGAGTACGACGACTTCACACAGCCCGGAGTCCGAAGGGGCACCGGAGGCCGGCGGAGCGCGCTCCGCCCGGCTCATCCACAACGAGGCGACCACCGAGATCCCCGTCCATCTGCTCTTCCGTGACGACCCCGAGCCGGTCTCGGTGCCGCTCGCGCCCGCCGTCGTGGGCCGCCGCCGCGGCACCGGCGAGCAGCCGCGCGTCCCCCGGCGGCCCCCCGTCCCCGTCCCGGCCCGCCCGGCCCCGGAGGTCGACCCGGAGCTGGTCGAACGCCCCGCACGGGTGCTGCCCGGCGGGGTGGGAGTGCTGGCCGGGGCCTGTGGGGTGGCCGGATGTGCACTCACCTCGTGGTGGGCCGGCGCGGTGCCGCCACCGGCGCTCGACGCACTCGGGCTGCCCTGGTCGGCGGGGGCCGGGTTCGGACCGGCGCAGTGGGCCGCGTACGCCGGGGCGGGGGCGCTCGGACTGTTCGGCTTCGGCGGTCTCGCCCGGGGCCGGACCGGGCGGGCCTGGGTGCTCGGCCTCTTCGGCCGCTACCGCGGCACGGTCCGGCGCACCGGCCTTCTGTGGGTCAACCCGCTGGTGCTGCGCCGCCGCGTCGACGTACGGCTGCGGCACTGGCGCAGCGAGCCGCTGTCCGCGGTCGACGCGAACGGGGTCGCGCTGCGCGTGGTCGTGCTCGTGGTGTGGCGGGTCAAGGACACGGCGCGGGCCACGCTCGGCATCGAGGACCACGAGTCGTATCTGCGCGAGTGCGTGGAGGCGGCGCTGTCCCGGGCGGCGGTGGAGGGGCCTGCCGCCAAGGGCGGTGCCGCGGTCTCGCGCTCGGCCGTCGGTGACGTGCTGACCCGGCTGGTGGCGGAGGACACGGCTCCGGTGGGCGTCGAGGTGTTCTCGGTGCAGCCGGTCCGGATCGAGTACGCCCCCGAGGTGGCCGCCGTCATGCACCGGCGCCGCATCGCCGCGCTGGACGCCCAGAACCGCGCCACCGCGCTCACCTCGGTCGTCGACTCCGTCGAGGACACGGTGACCCGGCTGACCATGCGCGGCCTCGTCGAGCTCGACGACTACGAGCGCAAGGCACTGGTGAAGGACCTGACGGTGGCGTTCTGCGCGGGACGGGGAGACGCATCGCCGTGATGGGTACGGACATGTCTTTTGATATGGACACCGTCAACTCGCGGTAATAATCTGGGACTTGGTCTAGACCTGAAGCGTCGGTTCCACGCATCGCGATGCGCTCGCACGGCTCACGGAACTCCCCACGTTCTCCAGGAGCGGCAGCATGCGCAAAAAGACCGGTACACACAGAAGGACCAAGTTCTACGCAGCCGTGGTCGGGCTCGCCACCACGGGAGCCTTCGTGCTCTCCACCGGCGGCGCCAGTGCCCACGGCTACACCGACCAGCCCCTCAGCCGGCAGAAGATGTGCGCCGCGAGCGGGGGCTCCGTCGCCAACTGCGGCGACATCCAGTGGGAGCCCCAGAGCGTCGAGGGCCCGAAGGGCTTCCCGGCGGCCGGCCCGGGCGACGGCCGGATCTGTTCCGCGAACCACACCAACTTCAGCCGGCTCGACCAGCCCAGGACCCCCGCGGGCACGGCTTGGCCGACGACCGGAGTGACCGGCGGTCAGAGCTACACCTTCCGCTGGCAGTTCACCGCCATGCACGCCACGACCGACTTCAAGTACTACGTCACCAAGTCCGGCTGGAACCAGAACCACGCGCTGACCAGGGCGGACCTGAACACCACCCCGTTCCTGACCGTCCCGTACGGCGGTCAGCGCCCGCCGTCCACGCTCACCCACACGGGCACCCTGCCCTCGGGGCTGAGCGGACACCACATCATCCTCGGGGTGTGGACGATCGCGGACACGGCGAACGCGTTCTACTCCTGCGCGGACGTCACCTTCTGAGCCTCTCTTGAGGCGCTGCGTCCTTCTGAGCAGGTACGTTCCACGCACGCCGCCTTGACCGGGGCGGCGTGCGTGGAGCTGTACGAACCGCCGGGGGACCGCCATGGAACTGTTCTTCTACCTCGTGCCCATCCTCATGATCGCCGGAGTGCTCTTCGGCGCGGGCAGACTGCTTTTGCGCGCCCAGCGCATCAGGAGCGCCTGGAACAGCGGGCTCACGGCCCCGGCGCGCTGTCTGCGGACGTACACGACGACCAGCGGAGGCGGCGGCGACACCTCCGTGAGCACGACGCTGCACCACGTCTACGAGTTCGCGACCCGCGAGGGGCGCACCGTCCGCTTCGAGGAGACGAACGGGCCGGGGACGATCCTGGAGGGCGACACCGTCACCGCGTACTACGTCGCCGAGCGCCCCGAGCAGGCCACGGCGCACGCCCCCGGCGCCGGGAAGCTCTGGGCGGGCACCGGGTGCTTTCTCGTGATCGCCTGCGTGATCGTCGTGTTCTGCGTCGGGTTCATGGTCGCGGTCCACGGGATGTTCGCGGAGTCGGGCGGCTTGCTGCCGTAGCCCTCCACATCTGACGGTACGTCAACTACCGTGCGCCCTCATGGGATCCCAGAGGCAGACCGTCGCGGAGCTCGTGCGGGAGCGGTGGGGCGACCATCGTCCCGGGCTGTGGTGCGAGGGGCAGATCCTGACCCACCATCAGGTCGCGGCGGGCGCCGCGGCCCGGGCGGCGCTGCTGGCCGACCTGGTGCCGCCCGGCGCGGAGCCGCACATCGGCGTCCTGCTCGACAACACCCCTGAATACCCCCTCTGGTTGAGCGCGGCCGCCCTCGCGGGCGCCGCCGTCGCCGGGATCAACCCGACCCGGCGGGGCCCCGAGCTGGCCCGCGACATCCTGCACACCGAGTGCCGCGTCCTGGTCACCGAGCGGGCCCACCTGCCCCTTCTCGACGGCCTCGAACTGCCCGGCGTACACGTCCTGGTGAGCGACACGGACGCCTACACCGACCTGCTCGCTCCGTACCGGGGCGCGAAACCGGACGGGTCCTCCGCGACCCCGGCCGACCGCCTTCTCCTCTACTTCACCTCCGGTTCGACCGGCGCGCCCAAGGCGGCGATCTGCACCCAGGGCCGCCTGGCCGCCGCCGGACAGTCCCTCGTCGATCACTTCGGCGTACGACGGGAGGACACGCACTACATCTGCATGCCGATGTTCCACGGCAACGCGGTGATCGCCGACTGGGCGCCCGCGCTCGCGGCCGGCGCGGGCATCGCGCTGCGCCGCCGCTTCTCCGCCTCGGGCTTCCTCGCCGACGTACGCGCCTGCGGGGCCACCTACTTCACCTACGTCGGCCGGGCCGTGCAGTACATCCTGGCCACGCCCGCCCGCCCCGACGACCGCGACAACCCGCTGAGGCTGGGCTTCGGCACGGAGGCGGGCGCGGTGGACGCGGCCGCCTTCGAGCGCCGCTTCGGCGTACGGCTCGTCGAGGGCTACGGCTCCTCGGAGGGCGGCGCCGCGGTCCAGCACACGCCCGACACCCCGCCCGGGGCGATCGGCCGGGCCGCACCCCGCGACGACCTCGCGGTGGTCGACCCGGACACCCGCGCCGAATGCCCGCCGGCCGCCTTCGCCGACGACGGTCGACTGCTCAACGGGTCGGATGCGATAGGGGAGTTGGTGAACCGCGGCGCCAACCCCTTCGAGGGCTACTGGCGCAACCCGGCCGCGGACGCCGCCCGCCGCCGCGACGGCTGGTACTGGACCGGTGACCTCTTCTACCGCGACAGCGCCGGATTCCTCTACTTCGCGGGCCGCACCGACGACCGGCTGCGCGTCGACAGCGAGAACCTCGCCGCCGCGATGATCGAGAACATCCTCGCCCGCTACGACGACGCGGCCGCCGTCGCCGTCTACGCCGTACCCGACCCGGTGGCGGGTGACCAGGTGATGGCCGCGCTGGCCCTGCGGTCCGGCACCTTCGACCCCCTCTCCTTCGCCGAATTCCTGCTGGGCCAGCCCGACCTGGGCACCAAGATGGCCCCCCGCTTCGTACGGATCGTGGAGCGCATGCCCGTCACCGCCACCAACAAGATCCACCGGGTGGCGCTGCGCCGCGAGACCTTCCGCTGCCCGGACCCGGTGTGGTGGCGCCCGCCGGGGGAGGCCGCCTACCGTCCGCTGGGGGAGGCGGACGTGACCGGACTGCTCGGCCAGTACCGGGACCGGGGCCGCGAGGAACTGCTGACGAGGTAGGGCGGGCCCTACCCTCGCAACGCCCCCTGCGTGTATGGTCCGCACCGCCGGGCGCGGCCTACCGTGAGCGCATGATCCGTCCGGTGGGATGCGTACGACACGTGCGCCACGTGGGATATCTCGTCAGCGGCGTCCTGGTCGGCGTCCCGCTGCTCCTCGGGCTGCTGGTGCTCGCCGTCGTCGGAGCCGCACTGACGCCGCTGCTCGTCGGACTGCCCCTGCTCGGCGTGCTGGCCCTGTCCGGCGTACCCGTCGGCGTCCTGGAGCGCCGGCGGCTGCGGCTCGCCGACCCCGGGCAACCCGTGCCCGGCCCCCACCGCGCCCCTCACGAGCCGGGCCTCGCCGCCTGGGCCAGGCTCCGGTTCACCGAGCCCGCCACCTGGCGCGAGTTGGCGTACACCGTCCTGCTCGCGTTCGTCCTGTGGCCCTTGGACCTGCTCGTGCTCACCGTCGCGATCGGCGTCCCCGGCGCGATGCTCGGGGCGCCGGTCCAGCTCGCGGTGTCCGGCGGCGACACCCGTATCGCCAAGCTGTGGCTGATCGACACCTACCCGCAGGCGGTGCTGTGCGCGGTCGCCGGGGCCGCTCTCCTGCTCGTACTCCTGTGGCCGCTCGCCCTCTACGGCCGTGCCCGCGCGGCCCTCGCCCGGCTGCTGCTGGCGCAGCGCGAGGACGGGCAGCGGCTGGACGAGGTGACGAGGTCCCGGGCCCGGCTCGTCGCCGCGTTCGAGGCCGAGCGGCGGCGGATCGAACGGGACCTGCACGACGGGGCGCAGCAGCGGCTCGTGGCGCTGGGCATGACGCTGGGCCTCGCTCGCCTCGACGCGCCGCCCGCACTGGCCGAACAGCTCGCCACCGCCCACAAGGAGGCGGACCAAGTCCTCGTCGAACTGCGCGAGTTGATCCATGGCATCCACCCCCAGGTCCTCGTCGACTACGGCCTCGGGGACGCTCTCGCCGACGCCGCCGACCGTTCGGCCGTACCCGTGGAGCTGGACGTCGACCTGCCGCGGTGCGCCGAATCCGTCGAGTCCGCCGCGTACTTCGCGGTGCGGGAGGCGCTCGCCAACGTGGGACGGCACAGCGGGGCGCGGCGCGCGTGGGTCACCGGGCGGTACGCGGAGGGCCGGTTGGGGATCGAGGTGCGGGACGACGGTGTCGGCGGGGCCGACCCGTCCGGCGGGTCCGGGCTCACCGGACTGGCCGACCGGCTCGCGGTCCTCGATGGGACACTGACGGTCGACAGCCCGGCCGGGGGGCCGACCGTCCTGCGACTGGAGATTCCGTGTCCCGTGCGTTGAGAGTGGTCCTCGCCGAGGACGGCGTGCTGCTGCGCGAGGGACTCGTCGGACTGCTGGCCCGCTTCGGGCACGAGGTGGTCGCCGCGGTCGGGGACGCGTCGGCGCTGCGCGAGTCCGTGTCGGCGTACGCACCCGACCTCGTCGTCACCGACGTACGCATGCCGCCCGGCTTCCAGGACGAGGGTCTGCGTGCGGCCCTCACCCTGCGCGAGAAGAACCCGTCCCTGCCCGTGCTCGTCCTGAGCCAGTACGTCCAGCGCGCCTACGCCGCCGAGCTGCTCGACACCGGGGACGGCACCGGTGTCGGCTATCTGCTCAAGGATCGGATCGGGCAGGTCGAGCAGTTCGCGGAGGCCGTGGAGCGGGTGGCCGCGGGCGGCACGGTCGTGGACCCCGAGGTCGTACGGCAGCTGCTGCGCCGCCGCCGCGATCCGCTGGCGGCGCTCACTCCGCGCGAGCGGGAGGTGCTGGGCCTGGTGGCGGAGGGGAAGTCGAACGGCGCGATCGCCCGCGAGCTGGTGGTCACCGAGGCAGCCGTCGGCAAGCACATCGGCAACATCCTGGGAAAGCTGAACCTGCCTCCGGCGGAGGACACGCATCGCAGGGTGCTGGCGGTGCTGGCCTATCTGCGGGGCTGAGGGCCCGCGGGGCGAGGGGGTGTGGGTGGCGAAGCCCCCACAACGCGCGGCGAAGCCGCGCAGAAATGACGATAGCGAGGCAGTTCGCGCTTTCTGCGAACATGCCTCGCTATCGCTAGCGTGCGCCGCCAGGGACTCGAACCCCGGACCCGCTGATTAAGAGTCAGCTGCTCTA
>NZ_JBEXDZ010000264.1:0-7875 GCF_040606085.1 Streptomyces sp. NPDC005485
GCCAGTGTGTCTGACGATCCGTCAATTATGAAGATGCGGGGCGGTGTCGGGACGGTCAGTCGGAGATCAGGCCCTCTCGCATCCATCGTCGTACCGCTACCGCTCGCCTACGCGTACGACCCGATGTCCTTGACCATCGCGAAGGCCAGCCCGTACGCGCTCATGCCCCGCCCGTACGCGCCCACGTGGACGCCTTCCTGGGTGGAGCCCGCGAGGACCCAGCCGAACTCGGACTCGCGGTAGTGGAAGGGGGTCGGCACCCCGTCCACGGGGAGCGACAGCGTGGACCAGTCGGAACCGGTCAGGTCGTCCGCCAGGACCCATGCCGTCTCGGTCTGCTGGTCGAGCCAGTCGTCGCGCAGGGTGTGGTCCATCTGGCCGGGCCAGGTGAAGGACAGCAGCCCCACGCCCGCCAGCCAGGCCGCGGAGGACACCGAGGTGGCCTCCAGGAGGCCGGTGCCGTCCGCGCTGCGCCGCACGGGGTTGGCCGCGACGGTGACGACGACCGCGAAGCGCTCCTTGTCCTCCGCCGTCGACTCGCTGCGGACGGAGGGCTCGTCGCCGTGCCCGATCGAGCCGTGCTCGACGGCGCCGTCCGCCGAGGTACCCACCTGCATCAGCCAGCGCGGTCCCGTGAAGGCCTCGTCGAGGCCGTACCACGGGAAGGGCGCCAGCAGGTAGCCGTCGACCGTGCGCCGGGCGGAGGGGACCTGTTGTCCGCCCTCCGCGGCCGGCGCCTGTGCGCCTACCCGACTTGTCGTCTCCATCTGCCGGACGCCTCCTCGTTCTCGTCGGACCGGAGCGGCCCGCCCCCCTCGGGCGTCCTGTCGGTCCGCACAACAACTGGGCAGCATAGCCACACCGCTGCGAGCAGCAGGGAAACCGGTGTGCGGGTGGGTCGCGTACACGGCGGGTTCCGGCCGTGTACGGCCCTTGTCGCAACCCTTCTGAGGTGCGCGTACGGCGATGGCGCCGACGGCTCAGACGGCGTGGCTCATGTCACGTCGCGTCCGCGTCGAAGGGCGGGCGGTCGTCCGGCTCGGGCTTCTCGGGCTTCTTCGTCATGTCGACGGCGCCGCCGGAGGAGGAGGACGAGGGCGAAGAGGAGGACGGCAGCGACGGCGTGGAGGACTCCGACTCGCGGCCGTGGACCGCGTCCGCGACCTCGGCCATCTCCTTCTTCAGGTCGAAGCCGTTGCGGATCTCCTTGAGACCCAGGTCGTCGTTGTCCAGCTGCTTGCGCAGGAACGTCTTGGGGTTCAGGTCCTCGAAGTCGAAGTCCTTGAACTCGGGGCCCAGCTCATCGCGGATGTCGGCCTTCGCGCTCTCCGAGAACTCGCGGATCTTGCGGATGGTGCGCGTGACGTCCTGGATCATCTTCGGAAGCTTGTCGGGACCGAAGACGAGCACAGCGAGGACGACGAGCGTCACCAGCTCGAGCGGTCCTATGTCATTGAACACCTGAAGCTCCTTGCGATGTCCTCGGTCCTCGGCCCTCGGGTGGTCCTGGTCTTCCGTGGTCCGGGCCGGGTCCACGGTACCCGGCCATCCCGTCCGTCCGGAACTGTCCAGAGGCTTCCGGGTGCGTGTACACGGCCGGTTTTCCGCGATGTTTGCCGTTCAGGGCCGGATTCGGGCATCCGGCTGTGAAGTTCATGTCAGTCGCTGCGGGTCAGCTGCCGCCGGCGGAACCGAGGACGAGGGTGACCTTCTTCTCCGCGCCGTCCCGCTTGAGGGTCAGTTCCAGGTGGTCGCCGGGGCGGTGGGCGCGGGTCTTGACGATGAGTTCCTCGCCGGAGTGGACACGCTGGCCGTCGACCTCGGTGATGACGTCGCCCGACTGGATGCCCGCCTTGTCGCCGGGGCCGCCCGAGGTGACCGGGGAGCCTCCGTCGTTGCCCTTGACGCCGACGCGGGCGCCGTCGCCCGTGTAGTCCATGTCGAGCGTCACCCCGATCACCGGGTGGGTGGCCTTGCCGGTGTTGATCAGCTCCTCGGCGACGCGCTTGGCCTGGTTCACCGGGATGGCGAAGCCGAGCCCGATGGAACCGGCCTGACCGCCGTCCGTGCCGGAGCCGCTGTCGGCGGAGCGGATGGCGCTGTTGATGCCGATGACCCGGGCCTTGGAGTCGAGCAGCGGTCCGCCGGAGTTGCCGGGGTTGATCGGGGCGTCGGTCTGCAGGGCGTCGACGTACGACACGTCGCTGCCGCTCGCGCCCTCGCCGCCCGCCGTGATGGGCCGCTCCTTGGCGCTGATGATGCCGGAGGTGACGGTGTTGGCGAGGTCGAAGGGCGCACCGATGGCGACGACGGGGTCGCCGACCCGGACGTTGTCGGAGTTGCCGAGCGGCAGCGGCTTGAGTCCGCTGACGCCGGTGACCCTGACGACGGCGAGGTCGTACCCGCTGTCGCGCCCGACGACGGTGGCCTTGGCGGTCTCGCCGCCGCTGAAGGACACGGATATCTGGCCGCCGGTGCCGGCCGGTTCGACCACGTGGTTGTTGGTGAGGATGTGGCCCTGGGTGTCGAGCACGAACCCGGTGCCGGTACCCTCGGCGTCCGTCCCGCGCACATGCAGGGTGACGACGCTGGGCAGCGCGCGGGCCGCGATGCCCGCCACGCTGTCCGGAGCCCGTCCCTGGGCCTCCGCATCGGCCTGCGGCAGCTCCACGTCACCGAGCCCGCCGTTGCGCTCCAGATAGGCGCCCACGCCGCCGCCGACGCCTCCGGAGACGAGCGCGAGCACCAGCGCCCCGAGGACCAGCGCCTTCTTCGTCCGCTTACGCCGCTGCGTCGTGCTCTCGACAGCCGCCCCGGTCTGCTGGAGCGGGCCGGGCGCCGCCCATGGGTCGTAGTTCTGCCAGGGGGCCCCCGCGGCCGGGGGTGCAGGGGAGGCCAGGGGCGCCGGTATCGGTGCCGCGGGGGGTTGCGGCAGGGGCACCGGTCCCGGGGTCGCGGGCGGTTGCGGCAGGGGCGCGGCCTGGGCCGGGGGCCCCTGCGGGACGGTGGTGCCCTGCGGGACGGGGGTGCCCTGCGCGGGGGTGCCCGTCGCCGGGTGCTGGACCGGCGGGGCCGGCGCCCACGGGCCGGGCTCGCCGTACGGCGGGGTGCCGTACGGGTCGGGGGCGTGCAGCGGCTTGGGCCGGTCCGGACTCGCGTCGGCTTCCGCCCAGCCGGGCGGCACCGCGTCGGAAACCGCCACGGAAGCCGACTCCGAAGTTGAAGACGGAGCTGGAGCTGAAGACGGAGCTGGAGCTGAAGACGGAGCTGGAGCTGAAGACGGAGCTGGGGCCGGCGCTGCGGCCGCAACCGGAGCATCCAGCTCGAAGTCGCCGCTGAAGTCCCCGCCGAGGTCGCCGTCGGCGCCCCCGCCGGACGGAACGCCGCTCGCCGCCGGGGCCGGGCTCGGCGCGGGGCGGTCCAGTTCGTAATCGCCCCCGGAGTCGCCCTCGCCGGTGCCGTCGGCCACCGCGGTGGTGTCGGTCCCCGCGCCGTGCGGCCGCGGCCGGCTCCACCACTTCGCCTTCGTGGGCTTCCCCTCGTTCATGTTCTCCCCACACCTGGCCCGCGACACAACTCGCCGACGGTCACCGCAGATTGTCGACTCCGCGCCCGGGATCCCTCCGGCGGACGCGGCCCACCCTGGATTCAACCAGGTTCACGGGCCGTCGCGCAGTGCTGGGGTCAGCGGACGGTACGGGAGGAGGGGGACGGGGAGGAAGAGGGGGACGAGGTGGGCGCCGGGGCGGCGAGCAGGCCCGGAGTGGTGACGTCGGGTGCCGTCGACCAGGCGGTCAGCTCGGCCGGTTCGGGGGCCGTGAGCGGGCGTATGAGGGGGGTCATGGCGGCGGCTCCGGCCACCACGGGTGTGGTCAGCGCGGCGGCCCGCACCTGGTCTGCCGGAGCGGGGACTCCGGGCAGCAGCGGCGCGGACACCTCGGTCGGAGCCACCCGGGCCTCGCCGAGCCCGCGCTGACCCTGGGCGAGCAGCGGCCCCACGGAACGGCGGCGCTGCGAGTCGGGCGTCGCGGCTCCGGTGCCCGGGGTACGCGCCGGTGTCACATTGCTTCCGGCGCCCGAGCCGCTCCGCGCGTCCGCGGTGTCCGTCGGAACCCCGGCCGACACCCCGCCGAGCGCGACGGCGGCCAGCGACACCGCACCGGCGGCGGCGAAGGCGAACCGCAGCCCGCGCGAGGCCGACCGTTCGGTTTCGTGGCGGTTGACCTCATGGATGCGGAAACCGCGCTGCGCGGCGGGCGGCAGCACGCCCGTGTGCGGCGCCGACGGCACGTAACCGAAGGGTTCGCCTCTTACCCCGAAGATTCCGGTGGTGCCGGAGCCGGAGGGGAGTCTTCCGCCGAAGCCTCCCCCGTCCAGCGCGGAGTCGTCGCCCGAGTCACCACCTCCGGGGAGCCCCTGGAGACGGGCCAGGAAACTCTCGGAGGGCGGTGGCGGGGCCATTTCCGCGAAGACGCTCTTCAGTCGTCGCTGCGCGTCCGCCTCTGCCTTGCATTTGGCGCAGGTGGCGAGGTGTGCCAGGACGCGGTCGCGCGACTCATGACCGAGCTCTCCGTCCACCAGGGCGGAGAGTCGGTCTCCCAGGTGCTGTTCTGCCGGCGTAGGACGTGATCCACTCACGCGGTCGCGCCCCCTCCTCCCAGCGCGGGAATTCCCGGGACAGCGAACGTGCGGCGCTCGGCGCGGGCCTCGGGGGACCGGTGCGCGAGGGCCTTGCGCAGCTGGGAACGACCGCGGTGGATCCGGCTGCGAACCGTGCCGAGCTTGACGCCCAGGGTCGCGGCGATCTCCTCGTAGGACAGCCCCTCGATGTCGCAGAGGACGACCGCGGCGCGGAACTCGGGCGCGAGGGTGTCCAGCGCCTGCTGGACGTCCGCGTCGAAGTGCGCGTCGTTGAAGACCTGCTGCGGGGAGGGCTCGCGGCTGGGCAGGCGCTCGGCGGCGTCGTCGCCCAGGGCGTCGAAGCGGATGCGCTGCTTGCGGCGGACCATGTCGAGGAAGAGGTTGGTGGTGATGCGGTGCAGCCAGCCCTCGAAGGTGCCCGGCGTATACGTGGACAGCGAGCGGAAGACCCGGACGAAGACTTCCTGGGTCAGGTCCTCGGCGTCGTGCTGGTTGCCCGTCAGGCGGTAGGCGAGCCGGTAGACGCGGCCGCTGTGCGTGCTGACGATCTCCTCCCAGGTGGGCGGAGTCCACGCCTGCGACTCCGCGTCGGTGGTGAACGTCGCGGTCTGCGTCTCGGCAGCAGCATGGAACTTGTCAGCAGTGTTGATCACGGATTTCGGCTCACCCGCCGACCTGAGAAAGCGCCGCAGCACTCCTCCCCGATCCACAGGCGCAGCCGCACCTCCCCTGTCGGCTCTGGTGGTGTCCAGTGGAGCCCCTACCATAGCCACCTCGCCCGTTAGCTCCGGATAAGCGGTTTTACGAGAATTTGATGTGCGCTCCCGCACCCGCGTCAGCACCTGCTCGCCGTCCTCATCCATCCGCTTCCCCCCGGTTGATTCCGCAGTGATTCCCCAGCTGCCGTCCCCACCCCTCTAAACGCCCGGTCCCATCTGCGGGTTCCCGGCGCCAACGGATACAGTCACGCCCAGGCAACCGCGGGGACAGGAGAGGGTCATTACCGGCAACCGGCAGACGAGCTGGGCGTTCGCCGACGCCTTTGTCGCCGAGGACGAAGCACTGCGCTGGGCCCGTGACCGGGCCCGCGAGGCAGGGCTGCCCTCGGTGTCGCCCGGCACGGGCGCCGCGCTGCGGTTGCTCGCCGCGACGGTGGACGCCAAGGCTGTGGCTGAGATCGGGACCGGGACCGGCGTATCCGGGATTCATCTGCTGCACGGCATGCGGCCGGACGGGGTACTGACCACCGTGGATCCGGAGCCGGAGCGCCAGCAGTTCGCCCGCCAGGCCTTCCGCGCCGCCGGTTTCGCCAGCAATCGCGCCCGCTTCATCCCCGGCCGCGCGCTGGACGTACTGCCCCGCCTCGCGGACGCCGGATACGACCTGGTCTTCTGCGACGGCGACCGTCTGGAGTGCCTGGACTACCTCGCTGAATCGTTGCGCCTGCTGCGCCCGGGCGGGCTCGTGGTCTTCGAAGGTGTCTTCGCGGACGGCCGCACGGTCGACTCGGGACCCCAGCCCGCCGAGGTCGGAAGGCTGCGCGAACTGCTGCGCGCGGTGCGCGAGAGCCAGGAACTGGTGCCCTCGCTGCTGCCGGTGGGCGACGGCCTGCTGTGCGCGGTCAAGCGCTGAGAAAGGCCCCCAAGGCCCGCGTACCGACCCCTCTCACACGACTCTGACCTGCAAGAACACCTCAGTCGTACGTCCCTGGCGGCTTCGGGAACGACAGCGCCCCGGCATCGATGAGGATGCCGGGGCAGCTGAAGAGGTATGGTCGCGTTCCGCGTCAGCCGACGACCTTCTTGAGGGCGTCGCCGAGCGCGTCGGCCTCGTCAGGGGTCAACTCGACGACGAGCCGACCGCCGCCTTCGAGCGGAACGCGCATGACGATGCCCCGCCCCTCCTTTGTCACCTCGAGCGGGCCATCGCCCGTCCGCGGCTTCATGGCCGCCATGCTCGTTCCCCTTCCTGAAACCAGCTCATCGTCGCCGACGGCCCCTTAGAAGGGCACGCACGTCCCCTCGTAGGACACACGTCACCGGCATCGAACACATTGCTTCCAGGCCATTATCCCGCATCTCAGGACCCGATGACCAACATCAGTCGGCATCGCTTGCGCAACGCGCTTGAGCAAAACCACTCAATTCGGCGATGTGACTGCGATACTCCGCCGCCGCCCGGACTTCCGAGACCCGGATTTCTTTGACGCAGGTCACATGTCCCGCCCCCGCCACGCGCCGTGATCTCCGCCATGCTGTCCTCAGACCGACGACGTACCGACGGGTACGACGGAGCCGCGACACCGGAGGGGACCCACCATGGCCGACACCGTGCTCTACGAGGTGAGCGACGGGCTCGCGACGATCACGCTGAACCGCCCCGAGGCGATGAACGCGATGAACGTCGAGACGAAGGTCGCCTTCCGGGACGCGGCGATGGCGGCCGCGGCCGACGACTCGGTGCGGGCCGTACTGCTGACCGCCGCCGGTGACCGGGCCTTCTGTGTCGGGCAGGACCTCAAGGAGCACGTCGGCGGGCTGCTCGCGGCGCGTGAGTCGGGCGCGGGCGAGGGCGTCATGAGCACGGTGCAGGAGCACTACAACCCGATCGTGCGGGCCCTGACCGGTGCGGCGAAGCCGGTGGTGGCGGCGGTGAACGGCGTCGCGGCCGGGGCCGGATTCGGTTTCGCGCTCGCCGCGGACTACCGGATCGTCGCGGACACGGCGTCGTTCAACACCTCGTTCGCCGGGGTCGCGCTGACCGCCGACTCGGGCATCTCCTGGACGCTGCCGCGGGTGATCGGCCCGAGCCGCGCCGCCGACCTGCTGCTCTTCCCGCGCAGCATCACCGCCCAGGAGGCCTACGACCTGGGCATCGCCAACCGGCTCGTGCCCTCCGCGGAGCTGGCGGCCGAGGGCGCGAAGGTGGCCCGTGCGCTGGCCGAGGGCCCGACCCTCGCCTACGCCGCGCTCAAGGAGTCACTCGCCTACGCCCTCTCGCACTCCCTGGAGGACTCCTTGGAGAAGGAGGACGAGCTGCAGAGCCGGGCGGGCGCCTCGGAGGACCACCTGATCGCGGTGCAGGCCTTCGTCAACAAGGAGAAGCCGAAGTACCTGGGGCGCTAGGGGGTGTTTTGAAAGTCCTGTGCGGTGCCCGCGGTGTTCGGTGCGTGCCCTCGGCGTGCCGGACGAAGGCTCTCGTACTGGACGTACTTGGGGCTTCGGCCGGTGCGGC
>NZ_JBEXDZ010000265.1:0-7595 GCF_040606085.1 Streptomyces sp. NPDC005485
TGTCCAACGACTCCCGCGTGGTCCAGGAGGAGATCTTCGGCCCGGTCCTCACCGTCCAGCCCTTCGACTGGTCACGACGGGGACGCGCCCGACCCGGCCAGGTCACCGTGGCGTCCATGACATCTGTCATCCCGGAGTCGCGACAGTCGGCACTGCCGGGCGCACCCCCGGCGCCGCCACCATGGATCACATGACGACGACGACAGCGGAGAGGACCACCGGTTCGGTGGTCGGGTTCGACCAGGTGACCAAGACCTACGGGGACGTCCGGGCCGTGGACGGGCTCACGCTCGACCTGCACCCCGGCGAGACCGTCGCCCTGCTCGGCCCGAACGGAGCCGGCAAGTCGACCACGCTCGACCTGCTCCTCGGGCTCAAGCACGCCGACAGCGGCACGGTCCGGGTGTTCGGCACCAGCCCCCGCGAGGCGATCGTCGCCGGACGCGTGGGCGCCATGCTGCAGAGCGGCGGACTGATGGACGAGGTCACGGTCGCCGAGCTGGTGAAGCTCGCCTGCGACCTGCACCCGCGCCCGTACCGCGCCACCGACGTGCTCGCCCGCGCCGGGATCTCCCAGATCGCCGACCGCAAGGTCAACAAGCTCTCCGGCGGCCAGGAACAGCGCGTCCGCTTCGCGCTCGCCACCGCGGGCGACAGCGACCTGATCGTCCTCGACGAGCCGACCACCGGCATGGACGTCTCCGCCCGCCAAGCCTTCTGGGCCACCATGCGCGAGCAGGCCGACCAGGGCCGCACGGTCCTGTTCGCCACGCACTACCTGGAGGAGGCAGACGCGATCGCCGACCGGGTGCTCGTGCTGCACCGGGGCCGGCTCCTCGCCGACGGCACCGCCGCCGAGATCAAGGCGAAGGCCGGCGCCCGCCGCGTCTCCTTCGACCTGGAGGGTCCGATCGACGACGCCCCGCTGCGCGCCCTGCCCTTCCTGAGCTCCCTCGACGTGTCCGGACACACGGTCCGCATCCAGTCGACCGACGCCGACGCGACCGTCCACGCGCTGTACGGGCTCGGCGTCTACCCCCGCAACCTCGAAGTCGCCGGGCTCGGTCTCGAGCAGGCCTTCGTCGCCATCACCGCCGCCGAGGAGGCGAAGCAGAAGTGAACAGCCTCATCAAGCTCGAAATCACCCGCGCCCTGCGCAACCGCAAGTTCCTCTTCTTCTCGGTGATCTACCCCTCGGCCCTGTTCCTGCTGATCGCGGGCAGCGCGGACAGCACCACCAAGGTCGACGGCACGGGGCTGACGCTCCCGACCTTCTTCATGGTCTCCATGGCCTCCTTCGGCGCCCTGACCGCCGTCCTGATGGGCAACAGCGAGCGCATCGCCAAGGAACGCGAGAGCGGCTGGGTACGGCAGCTGCGGTTGACCACCCTGCCGGGCCGCGGCTACGTCCTCGCCAAGACCGCGAGCGCCGCCGTGATCAGCCTGCCCTCGATCGTGATCGTCTTCGTGGTCGCCGCGGCCGTGAAGGACGTACGCCTGGACGCCTGGCAGTGGTTCGCGCTCACCGGCACCATCTGGGCCGGCAGCCTGGTCTTCGCCGCGCTCGGCGTCGCCATCGGCTACCTCGCCAGCGGCGACGCGGTCCGCCCGATCACGATGATCACCTACTTCGGGCTCTCCATGCTCGGCGGCCTGTGGATGCCCACGACGACCTTCCCGGACTGGCTGCAGAGCATCGCCAAGTGGCTGCCCACCCACGCGTACGCTGCCCTGGGGCAGGCAATCGAACAGAGCGACGCCCCGCACGCCAAGGACATCGCCATCCTCGCCGTCTCCTTCGCCCTCTTCACGGGCGGTGCGGCGTGGCTGTACCGGAAGGACACGCTGAAGGCGTGAACGCCAAGACCGAGGAACCGTGTTCCGACGAAGACCGGACGGAGCAGCTGACCCGCATGGGACAGCCGCCCCGCAACGGGCGCGAATTCCTGCGCAAGACCCTGTGGATCGGCGTCTGGCTCGTCTTCCTCAGCTCACCGGTCCACGACCTGGTCTCCGGGCACCACACGACCGGCGGCACGGTGGCCGGCTGGCTGGGCCTCGCGGCCTTCGTCGGGATCTACCTGTCGCTGGTCTTCAGGAACATGGGCAGCAGGCGGTTCTCCGGGCGGCTCGTCATCGGGTACATCCTCGTCCTCGGCGCGCTCGCCGTCCTGCTGACCTACACGCTCGGCTCTCCGTGGCTCGGCCTCTTCTGCTATGTCTCCGTCGCTTGCGGGTCGACACTCCCGCTGCGGACCGCGAACTGGGCGGTCCCGGCGACGGCCGGTGTGATGCTGCTCGTCGGGCTGCACGTCGGGGAGAAGGACGCGTGGGACCTGGTCCTGCTGGTACTGCTCATCGGCTTCGCGATGACCGGGGTCTCGCAACTGGTGCGCACGACCGTCGAGTTGCGCAAAGCTCGCGCCACCGTCGCCCAACTCGCCGCGAACGAGGAGCGATTGCGGCTCGCCCGCGATCTGCACGACCTGCTCGGCCACTCGCTCTCGCTGATCACCCTGAAGAGCGAGCTGGCCGGCCGGATGCTCCCCGACCACCCCGACAAGGCCGCCCAGCAGGTCGCCGACATCGAGAACGTCAGCCGCCAGGCACTCGTCGATGTCCGCGAGGCCGTCACCGGCTACCGGCGCCCCCGGCTGGCCGGTGAACTCGCGGGCGCCCAGGTCGCGTTGACCGCCGCCGGCGTCATCGCCGAACTCCCCGCCGAGCCCGACCTCACCGAGGTCCCCGAGGAGAACGAGTCCGCGCTTGCCTGGGTCCTGCGCGAGGCGGTCACCAATGTCGTACGGCACAGCGGGGCCCGGCGCTGCGTGGTGGAACTCGTACGCCGCCAGACCCTCGACGGCCCGATGCTCGAACTGTCCGTGGAGGACAACGGATCGGGCGGCTCCGGCGGCGGCCCCGGCAACGGTCTGACGGGGCTGGCCGAGCGCCTGGAGAAGGTCGGCGGGGCACTGGAGGCCGGCCGGGTCCGGCACGGGTTCCGGCTGGTCGCCCGGGTACCGACGGCGGTCGGGCAGGGCGCTGCGGGCGCGCTGGGCGACACCGTAGGATCCGGCGCATGAGTCGTACGATCAAGGTCCTGCTCGCCGAGGACCAGTCGATGGTCCGCGAGGCGCTCGCCGCCCTGCTGGGTCTCGAAGCGGACATCGACGTCGTCGTCCAGGTCGCGCGCGGCGACGAGGTGTTGGAGGCCGCGCGCGCACATGACGTGGACGTCGCGCTGCTGGACATCGAGATGCCCGGCAAGACCGGCATCGAGGCCGCCGCCGAGGTCCACAAGGAACTCCCCGGCATCAAGCTGGTCATCCTCACCACGTTCGGGCGCCCCGGCTACCTGCGCACCGCCATGGAGTCCGGTGCCGACGCCTTCCTGGTGAAGGACGCCCCCGCGGCCCAACTCGCCGCCGCCGTACGCAAGGTGCTCGCGGGCGAGCGGGTCATCGACCCGACCCTGGCCGCCGCCGCCCTCGCGGGGGGCGCCAACCCCCTCACCGACCGCGAACGCGAGGTCCTGCGCGCGGCGGCCGACGGCTCCACCAACGCCGAACTCGCCACCGCCCTCCACCTCTCCCAGGGCACCGTCCGCAACTACCTGTCGACGGCGATCCAGAAACTGGCGGTCCGCAACCGCGCGGAGGCGGTCAGGATCGCGCGGGAGAAGGGCTGGCTGTAACCGCCCGCACGGCTCAACCGCCCCTCAAGCTCAGGCTCAAGCTCAGTTGAGCATGGCTCGCGCGGCCTGGGCCTGCCCCCGCACCCGCTCGGCCGCGGGTTCGTCCACCGCCTCCACCACCTCGGCGTAGGAGTCGAACTCAGCGGCCCCGCCGAGGAAATCCCCGCACTGAACCAGCAGCTGAGCCCGCTCGTACCGCAGCCGAGCCGGATGCGACGGCAACAGCAACGACAACTCGACCGCCCACAGGGCGACATCCGTACGCTCGGGCCGCGCGGCGGCCCACGCCCGGACGTTGTTGAGAATCCGCAGCACCACATCGAGCGGATCCGCCGGCGTGAGCATCGAAGGATCGAGCGGCGCCCCGGTGGCCCCGGCCACGAGCAACTCCGCGTCACCGCCGCTCAACAGGCGCCCCCCGGCGAAGGGATCGGCCAGCACCTGCTGCTCCGGCGGACCGAAGCCGACGACGAAGTGCCCCGGCAGGGCGACCCCGTACACGGGCGCACCGGCCCGCCGCGCGACCTCCATCCACACCACGGACAGCAGGATGGGCAGCCCGCGCCGCCGCCGCAGCACCGCGTGCAACAGCGAGGACTCCAGCCGCTGGTAGTCGGCGGGCGAACCGCGGAAGCCGTAGCGCTCACCGAGGAGTTCGGCGAGCGCGGTGGCCCAGGAGCGCGGGCCGCCGGGGCGGAACGGCAACTGCCCGGCCATCCCGTCCAGTTCGATCTGCGCCGCGTCGAGCCCTGCCTCGTCCAGCGCCCCGTCCGCCGCCGCCCCCAGCAGCAGGCACAGCAACGACAGATCGGGCCGCTCGGAGCGCGCCTCCTCGGCGAACCGCCGACGGCACTCGGCGGCCCGCTCGGGCTCCGGGGGAAGAGGTGGACGACGCATACCCGGCACGTGCCCTCTCACATCGATCGATACCGGTCGCCGCCGGGCGTCCGTGGCGGACGGCCACCGGATGCCTGCGGCGCACGGTAGTGGTGGTACGCGTGATGCGCCCCGAACCCCATTCCGGAGTACAGCGCCCGCGCACCCGTGTTGTCCGACTCCACCTGGAGCCAGGCCGCCGAAGCGCCCTCGTCCAGGGCCCGCCGGGCCAGGGCGGCCATGACGGCGCCGGCCAGCCCGCGGCGGCGGTACGCCGGGTCGACCTCCACGGCCGCGAAACCGGCCCACCGCCCGTCCACCACACACCGCCCGATCGCGACCGGTGCGCCGCCCCCGTCGCCGGGCACGGACGCGAACCAGACCGAGGGCCCTCCCCCACTCTCGGCTTCGCTCGACCGGGGGGACCCCCCTCCGAGCACCCGCAACGCCACCTCGCCCAGCCCCTTGCGCTGGTAGCGGCCGAGCCACGCCTCGTCCGCCGTGCGGGACAGCATGACCTCGGGGGCCCCGCCGACATCCTTGTCCGCAAGGGGCGCGAGCGCGCCGATCCACAGCTCCGCCGTCACCTCGCGCACCCAGCCGCGCGCCTCCAGCTCCGCGCACAGCAGCTCCTGCGTGCCCTCGGCCCCGGTGGCGGTCTGGATGTACGCGGGCAGACCACGGGCCCCGTACCAGTCCCGTACGGCGCCCAGCGCCTCGTCCAGCGGCAGGCCCGGGTCGCCGATCGGCAGCACCGAGTTGGCCCGGCGGGTGAACCCGGCGGCGGCGCGCAGCTCCCACGCGCCGAGCCGCTCGCTCTCCACCGGCTGCCACGCCCGCGCCGCGATCCGCGCGAGTTCCTCGTACGAGGCGGCGGGCCCCCGGCGGCGCGCCGGGGCGGACGGCACGATCTTGCCCGCGGCCAGCGTGGATTCCGCAATACGGACAACCTCGCCGGTGCGACGTGTGATCGTCAGCACACCGTCGTCCCATGATGTGAGAACTCCGACCGTGTCCGTGAACCTCTCACCCTTGACGGCATGTTCGTCATCTTGGTTCCATCGCCGCACTGAGACGCGTTTGCCCACGTCAGCGGTGGTGATTCGGACCTCAAGGCGGCCGGCCGCAGAGATTTCCACAGGTCAGTTCACCCCTCCTGTTCGGATCATGCCCCGGAACGGAGATACTAGGTGCGGGCATCGACGACGCCGCGCTCCCGCGCGCCAGGTGGCGGAGCCTGAAGACGGCTCGCCAGCGCCCTATCGAGGAGGAACGACAGCGTGACCTACGTCATCGCGCAGCCTTGTGTCGACGTCAAGGACAAGGCGTGCATCGAGGAGTGCCCGGTCGACTGCATCTACGAGGGCTCCCGGTCCTTGTACATCCACCCGGACGAATGCGTCGACTGCGGAGCCTGTGAGCCGGTCTGCCCGGTCGAGGCGATCTTCTACGAGGACGACACTCCGGAGGAGTGGAAGGACTACTACAAGGCGAACGTCGAGTTCTTCGACGAGCTGGGCTCGCCCGGCGGCGCCAGCAAGCTGGGCCTGATCGAGCGCGACCACCCCTTCGTCGCAGCGCTGCCGCCGCAGAACCAGTAAGCGGCCCGGTAAGCGCCCGCAACCGCGCCGCCTCGGTCCCGTACGGCCTGATCGCCATGATCGCCGTACGGGACCGAGGCGTTTCCCCAGGTGCCCGCGCAGAGCCCAGGCGCCCGAGCAGAAAGTGATCCCCGTGTCCGCAGTCTCCGACCGGCTTCCCACCTTCCCCTGGGACAAGCTGGAGCCCTACAAGGCGACGGCCGCCGCCCACCCCGACGGCATCGTCGACCTGTCCGTCGGCACTCCGGTCGACCCGGTCCCCGAGCTGGTCCAGAAGGCTCTGGTCGCCGCGGCCGACTCCCCGGGCTATCCGACCGTCTGGGGCACGCCGGAACTGCGGGACGCGATCACGGGCTGGGTCGAACGACGGCTCGGCGCACAGGGCATCACGCACCGCCACGTCCTGCCGATCGTCGGCTCCAAGGAACTGGTGGCCTGGCTCCCGACGCAGCTGGGCCTCGGCCCCGACGACACGGTGGCCTACCCGCGCCTGGCGTACCCGACGTACGAGGTCGGCGCCCGGCTGGCCCGCGCCGGCTACGTCGCCTACGACACGGAGACATTTGCGGCTGACCCCGCGGGCACCGAACTGGACCCGGCCGGCCTGAAGCTCCTCTGGCTCAACTCGCCGTCGAACCCCACCGGACGCGTCCTGTCCAAGGCCGAGCTGACCCGGATCGTCGCCTGGGCCCGCGAGCACGGCATCCTGGTCTTCTCCGACGAGTGCTACCTCGAACTGGGCTGGGAGGCCGACCCGGTCTCGGTGCTGCACCCGGACGTGTGCGGCGGCTCGTACGAGGGCCTGGTGTCCGTCCACTCCCTGTCCAAGCGCTCCAACCTGGCGGGCTACCGCGCCGCGTTCCTCGCCGGTGACCCGGCGGTCCTGCGTGACCTCCTGGAGATCCGCAAGCACGGCGGCATGATGACCTCCGCGCCGACCCAGGCCGCGGTGGTGGCCGCCCTCGGCGACGACGCCCACGTCCGCGCCCAGCGCGAGCGCTACGCGGCCCGCCGCACCGCCCTGCGCGAGGCCCTCCTCGCCCACGGCTTCCGCATCGAACACAGCGAGGCGAGCCTCTACCTCTGGGCCACCCGCGACGAGTCCTGCTGGGACACGGTCGCCCACCTCGCCGACCTCGGCATCCTCGTGGCCCCGGGCGACTTCTACGGCCCGGCGGGCGACAGGTACGTACGCGTGGCCCTGACGGCAACGGACGAACGGGTAGCCGCGGCAGTACAGCGCCTGGCGTAGCCGCTACCGCTGTGGGCAATCGTTCCGCAGGGCGATGGGGGCCCCGCTCGAGCGAAGCCGAGAGTGGGGGAGGGTGGGCACAGCCGCCAACGCCGGGCACCGTACGACCAGGGCCCGACAGCAGCACAGCCAAGAACACCGGCGAGGGGTGCCCAGGGAACATCCCTGGGCA
>NZ_JBEXDZ010000266.1:0-7142 GCF_040606085.1 Streptomyces sp. NPDC005485
GCCTCGTCTTCGAAGACGAGGCCGGCCGTTGCACGCCGCCGCGGGGCTCTTACCCGCGGCCAGACCGGTGACCTCCAGGCTGTACGGGGTGCCGACCGGGGGGCTGGAAGCCGTACAGAGGGGTGAGTGCTCCTGCGGGAGCGGCGGATGCCTCGGCCCCGCCCGTCTGTCCGTTGCTGACCATCATGTGTCCGCAGCCTACCGCCCGAAATGCCCGGTCCCAGGGAATCATTGCTGGTGAGGCCCGGACAGCCGGGCCATCGGCGCATGAGCAAGGAGCTGAACGTCATAAACGGCAAGAAGCTGCAGCAGACGGCCGCCGAGTGCGCCGAGGGCCTGCCCAGCACCGTTCTGGAGCACCCCTTCGGTGAGGAGTGGGACGTTCACAAGGTGCGCGGCAAGGTCTTCATGCTGATGACCGACGTCACCGGGGAGCCCCTGGTGATCCTCAAGTCCGCCCCCGACGAGGCGGCGGCGCTGCGTGAGCAGCACACCGAGATCACCCCCGGCTACCACATGAACAAAAGGCACTGGATCACCCTGCACGGCGGCGACTCCCTCGACCGCTCGCTGGTCGAGGAACTGGTGACCGACTCCTACCGGCTGGTGGTCGCGGGCCTCCCGAAAGACCGGCAGCCGGTGAACCCGGCGACGTACGCCCAAGGAGACCGGGCCCCGCGATGACCCCGGGAAACACGTCGTGGTCACGGACAAACGCACCTCGGGAAGCGTCGGCAACCCGCCCTTCGAGGCCACCGCCCACTACCAGCAAGCCCTCGACCTGTGGAAAGGCATCGACCGCCCCTGACGGCCGGCGGGACGCCATCCGGAACAGCGCCCCATGGGGGCGAAACAGAGTGAGGAACTCGGCATGAGCCAACCGACAACAACAGCCGACGACGCCGCACCGACGACGATGCGGGCCGTCGTCGTCACCCGGCCCGGCGGTCTGGGCGCACTTCAGATCAAGGATGTGCCGGTGCCGGTACGCAAGCCCGGCTGGGTGCGGATCAAGGTGAAGGCGTTCGGCGTCAACGAGTCCGAAGTCACCACCCGCAAGGGCGAGTCCGACGCTGAGGTCACCTACCCGCGAATTCCCGGCATCGAGGGCGTCGGCCTGGTCGATGACGCCGACGAGGACAGCGGACTGCGCCCGGGACAGCAGGTGGCCACCATGATGGGCGGCATGGGCCGCTCCTACGACGGCGCGTACGCCCAGTACGTCACCGTCCCCGCGGCACAGGTCATCCCGTTCGAGACCAGCCTGCCGTGGGATGTCGTCGGTGCACTGCCGGAGATGTTCCAGACCGCCTACGGCTCTCTCGCCACCGGCCTGGACCTCAAGGCCGGGCAGACGCTGCTGATCCGCGGCGGCACCTCCACGGTCGGGCTGAGCGCGGCCACGATCGCCAAGGACCTCGGAGCCACCGTGCTGTCCACCACCCGCAGCCCCGACAGGGCCGGGGAACTGCGAGCGGCGGGCGTCGACCATCCACTCGTCGACAACGGCACGATCGCCGACCAGGTGCGCGACCTGGTGCCGGCCGGCGTGGACGCCGCACTGGAACTGGTGGGCTGCTCGGTCCTCGCCGACACCCTCAGCGCCGTCCGCCGGCACGGCACGGTCTGCTTCACCGGAGCCCTGGCGGGCCAGTGGACGATCCCTGATTTCAGCCCGTTCATGATCCCGTTCGGGGTGCGGCTGACCAGCTACGCGGGTGAGGCCGGCGACCTCCCGGCCGACGCCTTCGCCCATCAACTCCAGGCCATCGCCGCCGGTCGCCTCCAAGTCCCGGTCGCGAAGGTCTACCACGGCCTGGAACAGGTCCGTGACGCCCAGGCCGACGTCGAGTCCGGCACCACGCCGGGCAAGCACGTCGTCGTCCTGGACGACTGAGAGCTGATCGCGGGACGCCCGCCAACGGCGCCGTCCCGCGCCCGAGTCATACCCCGCACTACGGCGCCGCCAGATCCCGAACCGACCCCCTGCCGCTTCACCGGCCGCACATGAGCGACCAGCGCCTGCGCATCCTCGTCGAACTCGACACCCACCTACGACGCGCGACATCACGACACCTACAGGGACGTCGGAACAGCCAACTTTCTACGAACTCACCCCCCGGCGATTCCGACGTGGACTGACCCCTCTGAAAAAGGATCTGTCAGATGACCGACACCCCCGCACCGCACGCTGTCCGCTCCTGGCTCGGAATCCCCTACGCCACCGCAGAACGCTTCCGCAGCCCTACCCTCGTACCGTTCAACCCGGACCTGCCCTACGACCAGAAGGGGCCCGCACCGCTCCAGGCCGGGGACACCAGCTGGCTCGAAGCCGACAACGGCTTCAGCGAGGACTGCTTGAACCTCAACGTCTGGGCCCCCGAGGACGCCGGCGACGAGCCGTCGCCCGTGGTCGTCTACATCTTCGGCGGCGGGTGGGTGCTTGGCGCGAACACGCAGACCACCTCGAACGCGTCCGGCCTTGCCGCGACCGGACGAGCTGTCGGGGTTTCCCTGAACTATCGGCTCGGCCCGTTCGGATGGCTGTCCCTCTCCCAATACGGCGGTGCACTCAAAGAGGCCACGAACCTCGGCCTGCAGGACATCATCACCGCGCTGCGGTGGGTGCGGGAGAACATCGCCCAATTCGGCGGTGACCCCGGCAACGTCACCGTCACCGGCCACAGCGCCGGCGCCTTCAGCAGCCTCGCGCTGCTTGCCGCGCCCTCGGCCGACGGCCTCTTCCATCACCTCGCCGCATTCTCCGGCATGCCCTCACGCCAGGTGCCGGCCTGGGGGGCGGAAGAGCGCGCGCTGGCGGTCCTCACCGCGCTCGGGCTCCAAGACGATCCTGAGCAGCTGCTGAACGTCGACGCGAAGCTGCTCACCGAAACGATGAGCAAGACAATCTCGTCAGACCCTGGCGCAGCGCACGGCGTCGACAACGAGGTCATCGCCATCGTCGATGACCGAACCCAGCCGAACGGCATCCTCGCCGATCATCCCCTGAAGGTCCTCGAGTCCGGACGGCACCGAGACGTCGACATCCTCTTCAGCAGCGCGACTCATGAGACCGACTGGTGGGTCCTCAACAAGACCGATGAATTCGACCCCGGCAGCATCGACGACCTGGTCGAAGAATTCGCCACCCGCAACCGCATCCCCCGCAGCCGCGCCCGGAAGATCATCGCCGCATACGACGTCGACGGGCGCACCCCCGTCCAGGTGCGCGGTGCACTGCTCACCGACTTCTCCTTCACCCTGCCCCAGGCGCGTGGCGCGCTCGCACACGCCGCCGCCGGCGGAAACGCGCACCTGCTCTGCGTGGGGTCGGTCGAAGGGGCGCACGCAGTACACGGTTCAGAAATGTACGGGATCGTCGGCCAGGAACGCCCCGATGCCAGCGACGAGCAGATCGTCCGCGACGCCTTCGTCCGCGACGCCGTCCTCACCCTCGCTGAAGGGAACATCAACGACATGTGGGACGCGGTGACAGCCGAGCCCACCACGCAAGGCATCGGCAACCCGCCCTACGACCCCACCACCCATACCGTCGAAGTCCTGCACATTTTCCAAGACATCGAACGGCCCTGAGCCCGACTGCCAAACCGCGGGGCCGACGGATCGATCAGTGGCGGCGGCCTCGCGGCGGGGACCGCGCTACTCGCCCGCGATCGCGCCTTTCCCTCGCTCAGCCACCAGATTCTGATCTGCCCCATGCTCGACGACCGCTTCGAGACGCACAGCAGTCGTGTGACTCCTCCCCCGGCTGAAGCCGGGGGAGGAGTCACACAAACGCCGTCTTCGGCTTCACCGGAAACATCAACGGCGCCTATTGTCAACGGCGTTGCATTGATGACCAGGCGGTACGAGTTCGGGGGAGCAACATCAGCATGAGCGGTACGAACGGGGACGGGCACGACGAGCGGGAGGACTACGTCGACGGGGGCATCAAGCCACTCACCGCCTTCGACCCGGCACGCATCGGCCCGTACCTGCTGCTTGGCCGGCTCGGTGCGGGCGGCATGGGACGCGTCTTCCTCGCCAGATCGGACAGCGGGCGCACCGTCGCCGTGAAGGTGGTGCACGAGGAGCACGTGTCCGACGAACGGTTCAGGGCGCGGTTTCGGCGGGAGATCGAGGCTGCGGGGCGGGTCGCCGAGCGGTACACCGCGCCCGTCCTCGACGCGGGGCCCGACGAAGACCCTCCGTGGGTGGCGACCGGGTATGTGCCGGGTCTCTCACTGGAGCAAGTCGTGCGGCGGCACGGGCCGTTGCCCACCACGTCGCTGCACACCCTCGCCGACGGACTGCTGCACGCTTTGAAGGACATCCATGACGCGCAGATCGTGCACCGCGACCTGAAGCCCTCCAACGTCATGCTGACCGTGGACGGGACCAAGGTCATCGACTTCGGGATCGCGCGGGCCCTGGAGACCTCCGTCGAGTCGCTGCTGACCAGCACGGGGATGGTCGTCGGGTCGCCCGGCTTCATGTCGCCGGAGCAGATCCGCGGACAGAGCGCCGGGCCCGGGAGCGATGTGTTCACCGTCGGGTGCGTGCTCACGTACGCGGCGACGGGACGGCTGCCCTTCGGGCACGGGGCCAGCAACCAGCACGCCGTCATGTTCCAGATCGTGCAGGAGGAACCCGACCTGGAAGGGGTCGAGGACCCCGCTCTGCGCTCACTCATCACACGCTGCCTGACCAAGGACTCCGAGCAACGGCCCGGCGTGGACGAGCTGTTGGCGACTCCCGGACGGGTCGGACCGCAGACCGCCGGGCGCGGATGGCTGCCCGCCGACGTGGTCACACACCTCGCCCAGCAGGCCGCCCGACTGCTCGACGCCGAAGTGCAGCCCTTGCGTGAGGAGCCCGCCGACCGGGCAACCGTGGGCCTGCGCCCGCAGGCCGAGCCGCCCGTCGTCGTCCCCGCGGGCGACAGCTCCACGACGCAGGAGCGCCGCCCCCGCCGGCGCCGGACGATCATCGCGCTGCCCATTGTCGTCGTCCTCACCGTCGGCGGCACCACGATGGTCGTCCTCCAGCCCTGGAGCCATGACAGTGGCGGAACGCACGCCCAGTCACCCGGCAACAGCGCGAGCCCCACCCCGGGCGACAGCAACTCACCCAACAGGCCCAGCAGTTCACCCTCCAAGACAGCCAAGGGCAAGGACGGCGACGGCAAGCCCACGGAGCAGGGTGGCGACGGGAGGCCGCAGACGCCCGAAGCAAAGCCGCCTGCCTCCGGTGACCCCTCGACCCGCTCCTCGGACTCGGACTCGGACTCGGATGCAGGAGACTCGTCCCACTCCAGCACCTCGTCCTCCAGCTCCTCTGGTTCCTCCGGCTCGGACGGCGGAGGTTCGTCCGGTTCCGGCAGCTCCTCCACCGGCTCCGCGCCGCCCGCCATGAAGAGCTACCGGGTCGACTACACGAACTCCTGCGTCGGCGCGTGCTCCATGCCGCTCAAGGTGAGCTGGTCAGCGGTGTCCCGGGCGACCCGCTACGACATCCACTACACCAACAAGGGCAGCAACTTCACCGCCAAGAACGTCGACAGCATCCGCTCCACGGGCAACACCAGTTACACCATCCAGGGCCCGTACTCGGGAGACGAGATCTGCGTCGCGGTGCGCGCGGCCAACAAGTACGGCGCCTCCGCCTGGGCGGAGACCTGGTGCGGGACGGTTCCCTACTAGGCGCTGCTTCTCGGATCTCCTTCACCGTCCGGCCGGACGGTGAAGTCCGCCGTCGCCGGCGAGAGTGACGCGGCGCTGGACCTCCCGCGCGAGGCCAAGCTCACGCGGGGGCCCTCGGGGGAAGAGGGACAGCTCCTGTGCAACCCGACTGCTGGTTGGTGCGTATGCACCAGTGACCGCTTCGAGCGGCACCGGATCCCGGTAGACAAGACAAGGAGGGAACAGTGCGCCAAGCCGTAATCGGCCTGTTCGTGGCACTGGCGGCTGTGCTCGCGGTAGCACCGCTCGCCGGCGCCGACCATCACACCGAAACCGTCGCCTGCTGCGGCGGCACTACCGGCTTCCCGTAAAGGGCAGTCACCGTCAGCTCAACGTTGCATGAGGGTCCGTCAGCTTGCTGGCGGACCCTTCCCATCGATCGCAACGGCGGTCCGATCGAAGCCGGCCGCACCTGACCACACCGTGCGGGGCACCATTCACTGTCCGCGACAAGCTTTCAGACCGCCGGAGTACGAACGTACGTTCCGTCACCCGGCGCGGCTGCGGCTCTCCTACGCCCCCGTGTGCGGTACCCAGACGGCTGCGTGGAAGGGGCCGTTGGCGGTGACCGGGTCGGTGGGTGGGAGGGCTGCGCTGCCTGCGACGGTGCCGTGGTGGTTGACCTGCGTCGCGGCGGAGTTGAGGCCGCCGAGGGAGGGCAGGTAGGTGAAGTCGCCGTTGTCGGCGCGGGCGACGAAGGCGAAGGAGTTGGGGGCGAAGTTGTCGCCGACCATGGTGTTGCCGGCTATCTGCTTGACCTCGGTGACGCCGCGTCCGGTGCCGATCGTGGCGCTGGTGTGCGTCTTGAGGTCGTAGGAGGTGGAGAGTGCGCTGTCGCCGCCGACCACGGTGCTTCCGCTGATCAGTTGCGCGATCAGGAAGCGGGATCCCAGGTCCGTGCGGGTGCCGGTGCGCAGGTCGTAGGCGTATCCGGTGAGGGCGTTGTCGGCGGTTCGGGACTGGCCGACGACGGTTGGGCCGCTGATGTCGTTGGCTGTGCTGGAGCGTCCGCCGAGGGTGCCGAGGTCGGTCATCGTCCGGGTGCGCAGGCTGTAGGCGAACGCGTGGGTGACCGCGTCACCCACCAGCGATGACGTCCCCACCACGGTGTCCCCGTCGAGGCCGGTGATGTGGGTGCTGCTGCCGCCGAGCGTGCCGATGTCGAGGAGCCGGCGGGTGTGCAGGTTGTAGTTGAAGGCTCCCCTCCCTGAAGGGAGGGGATTGTCCGCCCTCCAGGGCTGAGCGGGGATTTACGGCTCAGGCTGCCTCTGGGTCCACCGGACCAGGAGGTCTTGCGCCCTCAGCGCCGTCCGGGTTCCAACCTGCCCGGACCAGCATCACGCGGGCGGAGTTCTTGTCCCTGGGGGACACGGCTGCGCACACGGTGCAGGTATACGTTCT
>NZ_JBEXDZ010000267.1:0-7134 GCF_040606085.1 Streptomyces sp. NPDC005485
ACCCAGATCGAAGGCGTCTGGGCACCCCACGAGCTCCTTGCCCTGGGCGAGCTGCTCGTTCATCCGGGAGTTGAGCGTGTCGGCGACCTTGCCCGCCGACGTCCCGGACTTCACGGCACCCGGCAGGACCTTGTTCAGCACGCCCTCGAGGGCGGCCTGCTGGGCGTACGGGGTGAAGCTGAGGACGGAGAAGTGCGGCAGCTCCTTCTCCTGCACCTGGAAGGCCTGCTTCTGGAAGGCGCTGGTCTGCGGCATGTTCGGGCGCAGTGACTTCAGCGAGGGGATGCCCCAGCCGCTGGCCGCGCGCACCTGGGCGGGCTTGCCGCCGAAGTACCACTCGAAGAACTTCCAGGACGCGTCCTTGTTCTTGGCGTCCTTCGGGATCCAGAAGCCGGTGGCGCCGAAGCAGGAGCTGACGCGGTGGCCGCCGAACTGCGGGGCGGGCGCGAAGCGGGAGACCTCGGCGAGCTTGGGGTCGGAGCCGATCTGTCCGCCGAACCAGTAGCCGTTACAGCTCATCGCCATGCGCCTGGCCCCGTAGGTGGGGCCGTCCCAGCCGTCGGGGTTGGGGTTGACGACGTTCGGGCCTATGTCGGCCTTGGCGTAGTCCAGGTACCACCGCAGCGCCTTGAGCGCCTCCGGGGAGGAGAAGTCCACCGTGGCCAGGTCCTCGGCGAAGAGACTGCCGCCGGCGGAGGCGGTCATGCCCATGAGCTGCGGGAAGACACCCATGCCGGTGGCGTTCAGGCCGTACACCTTCACCTTGCCCAGACGGCGCTTGACCAGCTTCTTGCCCAGGTCCAGCCACTCGTCGTAGGAGACCGGTTCGGTCGCGCTGGGCGCGTCCAGCTTGGCGGCCTCGAACAGGTCGGTGCGGTACCAGAACATGGAGTCCTGGGAGTAGTCCTTGGCCATGCCGTAGCGGGGTCCGGCGCCCTGCTTCTTGCCGTCGTAGCGCCACACGTCGTTGACGGGGTCGAGGTCGGAGGCCTTCAGCGCCGAGCTCTTGGCGAAGTACGGGTCCAGGTCCGTCATCAGGCCGCGGGCGGCGAAGTACGGCGTCTCGGTCGCGCCGAAGCCGCGGACCACGTCCGGCGGGTTCTTGGCGGCCAGCATGGAGTTGAGCTTGGTGGGGTCCCAGGTGATGACGTTGAGGTTCATCCCCAGCGCCGCTTCCGCAGCCGCGAGGGTCTTCTTGTCCCACTCGTTCTGCACCGTCATCACGGTGAGCGTCGTCTTGCCGCTCCCGGATCCACCCGCGCCGTTGCTGACGGAGCCGGCGCAGGCGGACACACCTGTCGCGGCGAGCGCGGTTCCGGCGGAGAGGGCGAGGAAGCGCCGTCGGTCGAGGGGCGTTGACATGGGCATGCTGATTGCCTTTCGTGGCGGGACGTGCGCGGTTGCGAGACGTTCGCGGTTGCGGCACGTACGGCGGCTGCGTGACGAGGGCGGAGTCCATGGCGGCATGAGGGGTGCCGCGAGAAGCGAACGGGCGAGCACGGCGGCGGTGGTGCACCGGCTTGCCGGGAGGTGGTGCGAGATGCCCTGGACCGGGCGTTTCTGTCTGAGTGGACAGTGCGCACACGGGTGTCAGGGGACCGCGAGTGCGACGGTGGTCGCGTACACGGTGAGACCCGAAGGTGACCCCTCGGCCGCAGTTGACGCGCAGTCAACTGTGGCCGACATCTAGCTATATCGATATGACCGGTTTCATAGATTCTGCCCAGACGTTTCGCTTATTTCCGTCTGAGGAAACCGGTTGACTGAAACTTTCGCGAACGTTAAGTTGCGTTTCCAGAAAGTGTCAAGAGGCCAGAACGCGTCACTCTGGGTTCCGCACGGCGGACCAGGGCAGCGCCCACCGAGGAGGGGGAGCACGTGCCGGAACAGCCCGTCCGGGCCAAGCTCGTGGATGTGGCACACGCGGCCGGGGTCTCCAAGGCCACCGTGTCCAAGGTGCTCAACGGCCGCCAGGACCTGTCCGTACGGCCGGAGACACGCCGGCGCGTCCACGAGGCCGCCGAGGCGCTCGGCTACCGGCCTCACTCCGGGGCGCGGGCACTGGCCGGAGCCAACACACACGCGCTGGCCCTGCTGATCCCCGCACTCGCCAACCCCACGTACGTCACCATCGCCCGCGGCGCCTACCAGCGGGCCCGCGAACTGGGCTACCTCTCCCTGCTGGCCGAGGACTTCGACGGGCAGGAGGCCGACGAGTCCTTCCATGACCTGGTCCAGGAAGGCAGGGTCGACGGACTGCTCATCGCCTCGGCCCGCCCCGGTCACCCCCTGCTGGACGCACTGGGCCGCAGCGCGGTGCCCCATGTCTTCCTCAACCGCTCGGTCGAGGGATCCGGCCGCAACGTCACCATGGACGTCGCCCGCTCCAGCGTGACGGCACTCGACCATCTGCACGGCCTCGGTCACCGCGCGATCGGCCACATCGCGGGTCCTGCCGGGATCACCCCCAGCGAGGTCCGCAAGGAGGCGTTTCTCCGGCACGCTGCCAAACTCGGGCTGGACACGGTGCCCGTCGCGTCCGGGGACTTCACCGAGGACGGCGGCGGGTCCGCCGCGCGGGAACTGCTGCGCTCCGCCGACGGTGACGGGCGGCCGCCCGTCACCGCGCTCTACACCAGCTCGCTCGCGCAGGCGATAGGCGCCATGGCCGCGATCAGGGAGCTCGGCCTCAGGATTCCGGAAGACGTCTCCGTGGTCGGCAACGACGACCTGCCCGTGGCCGCGCACCTCCACCCCCCGCTGACCACCGTCGCGATGCCCCTGCACGAGCTGGGAACCGCCGCGGTGGATGCCCTGGTGGCCACCATCGAGGGCAAGCCGACAGGCGACGTCGTCGTACCGACCGAGCCGCGGCTGGTGCTTCGCGGCTCCACGGCCGGACCGGCAGAACCAGGAGGAACGCCATGACCGTCGCCGCACCGGCGCGCTTCGCCGGCCGTACGGCCCTGCTCACCGCGGCCGCCTCCGGTATCGGGGCGGCCACCGCCCACCGGCTGGCGGCGGAGGGAGCGTCCGTCCTGGTCACCGACGTGGACGCCAAAGGCGCCCAGCGCGTGGCCGAGGAGATCCGCGCGGGGGGTGGACGGGCGCGGGAGTGGCGCCTCGATGTCACCTCGCCGGGGGAGTGGGCCGCGGCCGTCGCCGAGGCCGGGTCCTGGACGGGACGCCTGGATGTGCTCCACCTGAACGCCGGTCGAAACCTGCCCGCAGCGGCACACGAACTGGACGACACCTGCTGGCACGATCAGCTGCGGCTCTCCCTCGACTCGGTGTTCTACGGTGTCCGAGCCGCTGTGCCCCTGCTGAGAACGGCCAGGGGCGCGGTGGTGATCACCTCGTCCGTGCACGCGGCCATCGGCTTCAAGGGCTTCCCCGCGTACGCGGCCGCCAAGGGCGGGATCGACGCCCTCGTACGCCAGCTCGCCGTCGAGTACGGAGGCGAGATCAGGTTCAACGCCGTCCTTCCCGGAGCCGTGGTCACCGCCTTGTGGGCCGAGGCGCCCGAGGAGTACAAGGCGCAGACCGCCGCGCGCACCCCCGTCGGCCGGCTCGGAGCCCCCGAGGACATCGCCGCCGCCGTGGCCTTCCTCGCCTCCGAGGACGCCGCTTTCGTCACCGGCCAGAACCTGCTCGTGGACGGTGGCCGCAGCATCAGCTCCCAGGAGTAGGCCACCGGCCTCACCCGTGCCGGGCGAAAACCCGCTCCACCCGCTGCGGGAACGACCCGCTGCGGGAACGACCAGACCGCCGCAACTGCACCCTCGCACGCCCAAAACCGCTCTCCTCAACGAGCCCCCGGCCGCCCATCAGGCCGTATACAGCACAGGACCCGGAGGTCCATCCCATGAAGATCACTGGATACGAGCTCTTCCTTGTCGAACCGCGCTGGCTCTTCCTGCGCGTCGACACCGACGAGGGCATCTCCGGCTGGGGTGAGCCCATAGTCGAGGGCAAGGCCCACACCGTCGCCCGCTGCGTCGAGGAGATGTTCGACTACCTCCTCGGCCAGGACCCGGCCCGCATCGAGGAGCACTGGCAGGTCCTCGCCAAGAGCGGCTTCTACCGCGGCGGAGTCGTCCTGAACAGCGCCCTGGCCGGAATCGACCAGGCGCTGTGGGACATCGCGGGCAAGACCCACGGCGTCCCGGTCCACCAGCTGCTCGGCGGCCACGTGCGCGACCGGGTGCGCGTCTACGGCTGGGTCGGCGGCGAGACCCCCGAGGAACTGGCCGAGTCGGCCGCCGAGCAGGTCGCCAAGGGCATGACCGCGGTCAAGCTCAACCCCTGCGGCCAGCTCGAACCGCTCGCCACGCCCGCCGCGATCGATGCCATCGTGGCCGGGGTGAGCGCGGTCCGCGAGGCCATCGGACCGGACCGCGACCTGGCGCTGGACTTCCACGGCCGCTTCAGCGGGGCGATGTCCCGCCGCGTCCTGCCCTTCCTGGAGCCGCTCCTGCCGCTCTTCGTCGAAGAGCCCGTGCTGCCGGAGTTCTCCCGGGACCTCGGCGCCGTGGTGCGCTCCACGTCCATCCCCATCGCCACCGGCGAACGGCTGTATTCCCGCTGGGACTTCCGCTCGGTGCTCTCCGACGGCATCGCCGTGGCCCAGCCCGACATCAGCCACGCTGGCGGCATCTCCGAGTCCCGCCGCATCGCCGCGATGGCGGAAACCTACGATGTTCTGGTGGCACCGCACTGCCCGCTCGGCCCGATCGCCCTCGCCGCCAGCCTCCAACTCGACTTCGCCATCCCCAACTTCCTCATCCAGGAACAGGCACTGGGCATCGGCTACGGCGACAGCAGCGGCCTGCTGGACTACCTCGCCGACACCACACCCTTCACGTTCCGTGACGGCTACATCGACCGCCCGACAGCACCCGGTCTCGGCATCACCATCGACGAGGACGCGGTCCGCGCCGCCGCCGAACGCGGCCACCGCTGGCGCAATCCGGTCTGGCGCAACACCGACGGCTCACTGGCCGTCTGGTAGCCGCACCCGGCATCCCCAGCCGGCCCGAACAAACCCTGCCCACACCCACGCCCGGAGAACCCCTGCGCGGTCCTGCCACCGGCCCCACCTGCCCAGCCGACGAGATACAGGCGCCCTGGCAGACCGGCCCAGCCGGGCAGGGGGACGCCGAAGCACACCCCCTACCAACCCTGCAAGCCAACCCGCATCAGCACACAGTCACTTTCCTCACAGCTCTGTTCGACGCGTGCCCGTGTAGAGTCGAGAACGCCCTTGACCTGCAAAAAGCAGGCAGGGAGCCGTCTTCTAGGAGTACTTGATGCTGCGCACTATGCACAAGTCCAAGATCCACCGTGCGACTGTCACCCAGGCCGATCTGCACTACGTCGGGTCCGTCACCATCGACGCCGATCTCCTTGATGCCGCCGACCTGCTGCCCGGCGAGCTCGTGCACATCGTCGACATCACCAACGGCGCCCGCCTCGAGACGTACGTCATCGAGGGCGAGCGCGGGTCGGGGGTCGTCGGGATCAACGGGGCGGCGGCCCACCTGGTGCACCCCGGGGACCTGGTGATCATCATCAGTTACGCTCAGGTCTCCGACGCCGAGGCGCGGGCGCTGCGGCCGCGGGTCGTGCACGTGGACAGCGAGAACCGCATCGTGGCCCTCGGGGCCGATCCGTCCGAGCCGGTGCCGGGATCGGACCAGGAGCGCAGCCCGCAGGCCGTCACGGTCTGAACCTCGGCGGCGGAGCGCCAGGACCGGAGGACTTGAGGAGTGCCCATGAGCGACATCGAGATCCGCGACGACCGGGCCGGCGGCCGCCTTGAGGCGTTCGCCGGGGACGAACTGGTCGGCCACATCGAGTACTTCGTTCTGGAGGCACCCGCGCGCGCCCTCGTGCCCGTCCACACGATCGTGGAGCCCGCGCACGAGGGCAAGGGCATCGCAGGGTCCCTCGCGCGCGAGCTCTACGGCATCGCCGCCCGCGAGGGCATCGTGGTCGCACCGCTGTGCCCGTACGTCGTGAAGTGGGCGGCGCGCCATCCCGAGGACGCCCCGGCGGCCGACCCGGCCCTGGTCAGGGCCGGGAAGGACTGGCTGATCGCCCACCCCGGGCGGTTCTGATGGAGTCCGCGGCCTCGGAGCAAGCGCCTACGACATCGGCGAAGTCGCATCCCGCGGCCGCCTCCGGCCGCGTCCTGGCCCTGCTGCACACCTCGCCCGCGCACGTGCCCGTCTTCGACGTGCTGCGCGACGAGGAGCACCCGGGCCTGGAGTTGCGCCACCTGGTGGTCGAGGAACTGCTGGCCCGTGCCCGGGTCGAGGGTCCGGACGCGGTCGCGGGCGCGGTGCGTGCGGCGCTCGACGAGGCCGCCGCGCAGGGCGCCGACGCCGTGCTCTGCACGTGCTCCACGATCGGCGGCGTCGCCGAGACCGCGGGCGCCCCGGTGCCTGTGCTCCGCGCCGACCGTCCGATGGCGGCCGCCGCGGTGGCCGCGGGCTCGCGCGTCGTCGTCCTCGCGACGCTGGAGAGCACGCTCGAACCCACCGTCGCCCTCGTGGAGGAGGAGGCCCGGCGAGCCGGGCGCCCCGTCCAGGTGCGGACCCTCCTGGTCGACGGCGCGTGGGAGCGTTTCGCGGCGGGCGACATCGAGGGATGCGCCCGCAAGGTCGCCGTGGCCGCCGACGCGGTCACCGACGCCGACGCGCTCGTCCTCGCCCAGGGATCCATGGCCTCGGCCCAGGACTTCACCACCACCTCGGTGCCCGTCCTGTCGAGCCCGCGCCCCGGGCTGGCGGCGGGGGCGGCGGCCGTACGGGGCCGGTAGTCACCGCAGGACCGGTGGGCTCTGTGGCGTAACGGGCGGCGCGACGGGGTGAGTGGGGGTGCGGGGGCCGGGTACGCGTGGGAGAAGTCCAGGGCTGACGTACCCACCGCCTGGAGGACAGAATGACCGATCCGTTCCCCGCCCCCGTACCGCCGGGCCCCACCCCGGGACCGGTCCCCGACCCGGAGCCCTTCCCGGGACCCCAGCCGCCACCGCGGCCCGGGCCGCCCCCCACGCCGAAGCCGCAACCGTCGCCGTCACCGATCCCGAAGCCGCCGGGGCCCGATCCGGTGCCTGAGCCGGAGCCCCAG
>NZ_JBEXDZ010000268.1:0-6612 GCF_040606085.1 Streptomyces sp. NPDC005485
CGTGCCGTTGACCAGTCGTTCCAGGTCACGGAGCGGCTCGACCGGGGTGAGGTGGAAGCACGGTCGCACGGGGGGCTACTCCCTCGGCGGGAGTTTCGGGCGGGTTCGCGCCGGCACGTTTCCGTAGTCCGGGGGAGTCGCCGCGGGGTGCGTCGTCAGCAGGTCAAGGGAGAGTTGGATGGCGTCGTCCAGTTGGGCGTGGCGGCCTTCCGCCCAGTCCAGGGGGGTGCGGTGGATCTCGAGGTCGGGGGTGACACCGCGGTTCTCGATGGACCAGCCGTACGCGTCGAACCAGGCGGCGTTCATGGGGACCGTGATGACCGTGCCGTCGCCGAGCTGGTGGCGGCCGGTCATGCCGACGACTCCGCCCCAGGTGCGCTGGCCGACGACCGGGCCCAGTTTCAGGAGTTTGAAGGCGGCCGTGATCATGTCGCCGTCGGACGAGGTCGCCTCGTCCGCGAGGGCGACGACCGGGCCGCGCGGGGCGTTCGAGGCGTACGACACCGGCTGGGCGTTGCGCGTCAGGTCCCAGCCCAGGATGGTGCGCGTGAGCTTCTCGATCACCAGCTCGCTGATGTGGCCGCCCGCGTTGCCGCGTACGTCGACGATGAGGGCCGGGCGGGAGACCTCCAGGCGCAGGTCGCGGTTGAACTGGGCCCAGCCCGAGCCGCCCATGTCCGGGATGTGCAGATAGCCGCAGCGGCCGCCGCTCAACTCCCGTACGACTTCACGGCGTTTGGCCACCCAGTCCTGGTAGCGCAGCGGGCGCTCGTCGATCAGCGGGACCACCGCCACCCGGCGTGAGCGGCCCTCGCCCTCCGCCGGGGTGAACGTCAGCTCCACCGTCGTACCGCCCGCGCCCGCGAGCAGCGGGTACGGTCCCGTGACCGGGTCCACCGGGCGGCCGTCCACATGGGTGAGCACCGCGCCCTCCCGGATCCCCGTGCCGGCCAGCGGGGAGCGGGCCTTGGAGTCGGAGGAGTCGCCGGGGAGGATCCGCTTGAGCATCCAACTGCCGTCGCGGCGCACGAAGTTGGCGCCGAGCAGGCCCTGCCGGCGCTGGTAGTGGGGCGGGCCCTCGTTGCGGCGGGCGGCGGACACGTACGCGTGCGAGGTGCCCAGCTCGCCGAGCACCTCGCGCAGCAGATCCGCGAACTCGTCCGGCGACGCGACCCGTTCGACCAGCGGGCGGTACTGGTCGAGCATCGCGTCCCAGTCGATGCCGCACATCTTGGGTTCCCAGTAGTAGGCGCGGATGATGCGGCCCGCCTCCGCGTACGCCTGCCGCCACTCGGCGGCCGGGTCGGCGTCGTGCAGGATGCGGCGCAGGTCGATCCAGACCGTCGAGTCGCCGTCGCCGGACTCGGTGGAGGGGACGGCCCGCAGGTCGCCCTCGTCGACGACGACCAGGCGGCTGCCGTCGCCGCTCACCGCGAACCAGTCGAGGTGGTCGACGAGTTCGGACTTCTTCGCCTTGCTGATGTTGAAGTATTCGAGGGTGGGCCGGCCGGAGGTGTCGTCCGGGTTCGCGAAGGTCTCGCCCAGCGCGCCGGAGATCGGCCAGCGCAGCCAGACCAGACCGCCGCCCGAGACCGGGTACAGCGCCGAGTACTTGGAGGCGGTGACCGGGAAGGGTGTCACCCGGGCTTCCAGGCCCTCGATCTCGACGGTCGCGGTGGACCCGTCGCCCGGCTCCTCCTCGACCGGGTCCAGGCCGCCGGCGACCGGGCGCCCGTCCGGGTTGAGCGCGAAGGGGGAGGGCGTGGCGGAGGAGAGCGGGACGAGGTAGGGGCGGCAGCCCAGCGGGAAGGAGAGGTCGCCGGTGTGGACGTCGTAGACCGGGTCGAAGCCCCGCCACGACAGGAACGCCAGATAGCGGCCGTCGCGCGTGAAGACCGGGTTTTCGTCCTCGAAGCGGCCGTTGGTGACGTCGACGATCAACCGGTCCCCCTTGCCGGTGGGGGAGATGCGCGCCATCTTGATCTGGCGCAGCGAGCGGCCGATGCCGGGATGCGACCACGTCAGCCAGGCCCCGTCCGGCGAGAACGCGAGGTCGCGCACCGGCCCGTTGATCGACCGGATCAGCTCGGTGACCTCCCCGTTGGAGTCCTCGGTCGCGTCGATGAGGAGCAGCCGCCCGTCGTTGGAGGCGATCGCGAGCCGTTCGCCCCGCGGGTCCGAGACCAGTTCCTGCACGCGGCCCAGACCGCCGGAGGCCAGTCGGCGCGGCTCACGGTCGCCGGTCGCGCGCGGCAGATAGGCGATCTCGACCGCGTCCTCGCCCTCCGCGTCCGTGACGTAGGCGACCTGGCCGCCCGAGCCGAGCATCTCGGGAAGCCGGACGCGTACCCCCGGGGTGTCGACGATGGTGCGCGCGGGGCCGTCGCGGTGCGTGAGCCAGTACAGGCTGCCGCGGACGACGACGGCACTGGCCCGGCCCGTCTCGTCCACGGAGATGCTGTCGATGTGCCGGGCCGCCGGGACCGGGTACGTACGCCGTCCGGCGCGTGGCCCGCCGAGCCGTACGTCGAGGCGGCGCGGCACCGAGTCCGCGGCCAGGTCGTCGACGATCCACAGGTCGCCGGCGCACTGGTAGACGACGCGGGCGCCGTCGGAGGCGGCGTGCCGGGCGTAGAACGCGTCGTGGTCGGTGTGCCGGCGCAGGTCCGAGCCCTCGTACGTGCACGAGTACAGGTTGCCGATGCCCTCGTGGTCGGAGAGGAAGGCGATACGGCCGCCGACGAACATGGGGGAGTGGAGGTGGCCTTCGAGGTCCGCGAGGATCCGCTGTCCGTGCAGCCAGAGGCGGCCCGTCGCGCCGCCCCGGTAGCGCTTCCAGGCGGCCGGTTCGTGCGGCGGGGTGCCGGTGAGCAGCAGGGTCTTGCGTTCGCCGTCGATGTCGGCGACGGCGATGTCGGAGACCGGGCCCCAGGGCAGCCGGCCGCCGGGATCGCCGTCGGGGTGCACGCTGTAGGCCCAGGTGAAGTACGAGAAGGGCTGGCCGTGCGAGGCGACGGCGAGGATGTCGCCGTCCGGGGACCAGCCGCAGACCTGAGTGTCCGCGCTCCCCCAATAGGTGAGCCGCTTCTCGGGACCGCCGTCCACCGGCGCGAGATGGATCTCCGGGACGAAGCTGCGCCAGCTCGTGTACGCGATGTGCCGCCCGTCGGGCGAGAACCGCGGGTGGCCGACCTTGGTGCGGTCGACCGTGAGCCGCCAGGCGCGGCCGGGCCCGTCCAAGGGAGCCACCCAGAGGTCGTCCTCGGCCGCGAAGCACAGCCGGTCGCCGCTGAGGTGCGGGAAGCGCAGATAGCCGGGGTCGGTCGGGCCGGTGGTCGTGGTCGGGTCGGTGGTCGCGTTCTCGTACGGGTCGCTGGCGTCGCTCACCTACTCATGCTTTTCCGGGAGACGGTCCCGGGCAACTTATGAGAAGTCGACAAGGGTGACCCAAGACACGTACGAAACGGTTTCGTTTCGCTTGCTCTCAGGGTATCTTCATAGACGTACGAAACCGTGTCGTTCGGAGCAGGGGCAGAGGAAGAGAAGGTGAGTGGGATGACTGAGACCGCAGCGGTGCGGCGCAGTCGGATCACGCCCGAGCGTGAGGCCGAGCTGTACGAGGCCGTGCTCGACCTGCTCCGAGAAGTCGGCTACGACGCCCTGACGATGGACGCCGTCGCCGCCCGCACCAAGTCCAGCAAAGCCACGCTCTACCGCCAGTGGGGCGGCAAGGCCGAGCTGGTCGCGAAGGCCGTGCGGCACGACAAGCCGGGCGGTGTCGGCCTCAGCGAGATCGACACCGGGTCGCTCAAGGGCGATCTGCACGCTCTCACCATGCGTTCGGACGACTGCAAGATGGAGCAGAACTCCGCGCTGATGCGGGGTCTGGCCATGGCGATGCACGGCAACCCGGATCTCCTGAGGGCGTTCCGCGAATATCTCATCGACCCGGAGATGGCGACGTTCCGCGAAGTGGTGCAGCGGGCCGTCGACCGGGGTGAGGTCCGCCCGGACAACCCGGCGGTCGACTTCATGATGCACATGATGATGGGCGGGTTCGCCGCCCGCACACTGATCGACGAGAAGCCGCCGACGCAGGCCTTCCTCCTCTCGTACATCGACGCCGTGGTCCTCCCCGCCCTCGGCATCCGGTAGATCCCCGCAGTTCCCGATCCCCTTGCCTGTCCGAGTACCTGACGTCACCGCTCACGTCGTCGGGACGGTCACCCCTGCCTCCCCGCAGGGCTGATCACCCCTGCCCAGAACCGCCCCCACGACCTGACCGGGAGTACGTCTTCGTGGCCACGTTTCTCTACAAACTCGGCCGACTCGCCTTCCGGCGACGGCACTTCGTCGCCCTGATATGGGTGGCGCTGCTGACGCTCGCGGGCGTAGGCGCCGCCTCCGCGCCCACCGCGGGCTCCAGTTCCTTCTCCGTTCCCGGCACCGAGGCCCAGAAGGCCTTCGACCTGCTGGAGAGCCGCTTCCCCGGGACGACCGCCGACGGCGCGACCGCGCGGGTCGTCTTCAAGGCGCCGAGCGGCGAGAAGATGACGTCCGCGGCCAACAAGGCCGCCGTCCACAAGACCGTCAACGAACTGCGCGACGGCTCGGAGGTCACCTCCGTCACCGACCCCTACAAGTCCGGCTCCGTCTCCAAGGACGGCAGGATCGCGTACACGCAGGTCAGGTACGACGTCTCCGGCATGGAGCTGAAGGACGCCTCCAAGGACGCCCTGAAGGAGGCGGCGCAGGTCGCGCGGGACACCGGGCTGACCGTGGAGGTCGGCGGTGACGCGCTGCAGGCCGTGCCCGAGACCGGGTCCACCGAGGTCATCGGCATCGCGGTCGCCGCGGTCGTCCTCGTCATCACCTTCGGCTCGCTGATCGCGGCCGGGCTGCCGCTGCTGACCGCGCTGATCGGCGTCGGGATCGGTGTCTCGACGATCACCGCCCTGGCGAACGCGCTCGACCTCGGCTCCACCACCTCCACGCTCGCGATGATGATCGGCCTCGCGGTCGGCATCGACTACGCCCTCTTCATCGTCTCCCGCTACCGCGCCGAACTGGCCGAGGGCCGGGAGCGCGAGGAGGCGGCGGGCCGCGCCGTGGGCACGGCGGGCTCCGCGGTGGTCTTCGCGGGCCTGACGGTCGTGATCGCCCTGGTCGGCCTGGCGGTCGTCAACATCCCGATGCTCACCAAGATGGGCGTCGCGGCCGCGGGCACGGTCGCCATCGCCGTCCTCATCGCGCTGACCCTGATCCCGGGCCTGCTGGGCTACGCGGGCAAGAAGGTCAAGCCCGCGGGCGAGAAGAGCAAGGTGCTCGGCGGCGGGCGCGCGGCCAGGAAGGCGGCGCAGAACCCCGACAAGCCGAACATGGGCACGCGCTGGGCGAGGTTCGTCGTACGGCGTCCGATCGCCGTCCTGCTCCTCGGTGTCGTAGGCCTCGGTGCCGCGGCCATCCCGGCGTCCTCGCTGGAGCTGGGCCTGCCCGACGACGGCTCGCAGCCGACGTCCACGACGCAGCGCCGGGCGTACGACCTGCTGTCGGACGGCTTCGGCCCCGGCTTCAACGGGCCGCTGCTGGTCGTCGTCGACGCGAAGGCGAGCAAGGACCCCGACGCGGCGTTCACCAGGGTCAAGGACGAGATCAAGGGGCTCAAGGGGGTCGTGACGGTGACCCCGCCGGCGCCCAACAAGGCCGGCGACACCGCGACGATCAGCGTCATCCCGAAGTCGAAGCCCTCCTCGACGCAGACCGAGGACCTGGTCCACGCCATCCGTGACGCGGGCGGCGACATCAAGGCCGACACGGAGGCGAGCACCCTCGTCACCGGCTCCACGGCGATGAACATCGACGTCTCGCAGAAGCTCAACGACGCGCTCATCCCGTACCTGATCCTGGTGGTCGGCCTGGCCTTCCTCCTGCTGATCGTGGTCTTCCGCTCGATCCTGGTCCCGCTGAAGGCGGCGCTCGGCTTCCTGCTGAGCGTGATGGCGGCCCTGGGCGCCGTCGTCGCGGTCTTCCAGTGGGGCTGGCTGGCAGGCCTGATGGGCGTCGAGGAGACCGGTCCGGTCATGTCGATGATGCCGATCTTCATGGTGGGCGTCGTCTTCGGTCTCGCCATGGACTACGAGGTGTTCCTCGTGACCCGCATGCGCGAGGCGTACGTCCACGGGGAGAAGCCCGGCCAGGCCATCGTGACCGGCTTCAAGTACGGGGCCCGTGTGGTCACCGCAGCCGCCGTCATCATGATCGCCGTCTTCTCCGGCTTCATCGGCTCCAGCGAGTCGATGATCAAGATGATCGGCTTCGGCCTCGCGATCGCCGTCTTCTTCGACGCGTTCGTCGTCCGTATGGCCATCGTCCCGGCCGTCCTCGCCCTGCTGGGCAAGAAGGCCTGGTGGCTCCCGAAGTGGCTCGACCGCGCCCTGCCGAACGTCGACGTCGAGGGCGAGGGTCTGCGCGCGCACGACCGCCCGAAGGACGACGACGCGGACGAGGACCGGGAGTTGGCACGGGTCTGATCCCTCCCGGCCGGCACGAGAAGGGGGCCCCGCGGCGCGGGGGGGGGGCCGCGCGCCGAGGGATAAGGTAGTGTGGAAGGGA
>NZ_JBEXDZ010000269.1:0-6594 GCF_040606085.1 Streptomyces sp. NPDC005485
GGCGTTGCCGGGCCATCGACACCAGGGTCAGCTCGGCGACCCGGGCCGGACCACCGGACAGGAACGCGGCCTCGCGCCGGAGCCGTTCGTCCTCAAGGATGTCGCCGCCGCCGTAGCCACCGGAACGCGCCAGGTGCCGCCGTGTCGTGCCGAGTTCCGTACGGAGCAGGTCATGAGCCGGCGTCGCCGCCCGGCCCATCCGGGACAGACACGCGGCGATCGTGCCGCGGGTGTACGGGTTCTCGTGCCACGCGTGACGGAGCACCGGCAGGATCGGCTCCGGGGCCCCCGTGATGTCCCACAGAGCGCAGGCGGCGGCCGTACGCTCCCACACCCGCCCGCCGCCCGCGTCGTCGGTCTCGGCGGTGCCGCGCAGGGCGGGAACCGCTGCGCCTGCCGAGGCCCCCAGACGGCCCAGGGCTTCGGCGGCCGCTTGCCGCTGCCTCGGTCGCCCGGACGTCAACTCCCTTCGCAGTACCGGAAGTACGGTCTTCGCGTCCTCCTCCACGGACCAGAGCGCGGCTGCCGCCGTCGCCGCGCAGTCGCTGGTCAGCAGGTCACGCAGCGCCGGTATCGCCTCGTGCGCCGCCGGGCCGAACGCGCCGAGTGTGCGGACCGCCGCCTCCACGAGTGCGCTCCTGTCCGGCACCTCGTCCGGCAGCAGCCGCAGTACTTCCGGCACCGCGGCCTCGTGGCGCAGGGCGCTCAGCGCGAGCAGCAGCGGCGCGGCCCGGTCGTAGGTGTCGGCGGCGTCGAGGGGGACGTCGCCGAGCCGTGTCCGCAGCAGGGGAGCCAGCGGGGCCGCCGCCGGGCCCACGTATGCGACGATGCGCCCGAGGTCGTACGGCACGACCGGCTGCTTCAGCAACTGAAGGAGTGGCGGCACAGCCCGGGGGTCGCCCGTCCTCGCCAGGGTCTTCAGTGCGTCGCCCAGCGTCGGTGCCCCGCGCTCCCAGTGCCGGACCCAGGACTCGGGACGTGCCGCAACCGCCGCGGCCAGGTGCTCGGCGGCCGGTGCTGCCAGCTCGAAGAGACCGTCCAGCACATGGACCGCGGCTTCGCGCAACCGTGTGTCGTCCGCGTCGAGTTGCTCGCCGATCAGTGCGATGGGCTTCTCGTAGGAGGCACGCCACTCGCGGAACAGCCCCGCGGACATCCACACGGCGTTGCATCGGTCGGCCGGCGCCTCGCTCGTCAACTGCCCGTTGAGCAGGGCGATCCGGTCGGCCGTACAATCGCCGAGCGCGGAGTGGAGCGTCCGCAGCAGCCGCGAGCCCTCCTCGTCCGCGGGCCGCAGCACCCGCAGTTGACCGATGAGCGTGTCGGTGGCCGGGCGCTCGGGTTCCTCCGGCTCCGCGGACTCCTGCGACCTGGCCCGGAGCAGAGCGATGACGGTGGGCGCGAGGTCGGACGGCAGTCGCTCGGGCGCACAGCCGGCGAGCTGGCCGAGCGCGGCGAGCCGCTCGCCCGGGGCGTCGGGGGCGACGCTGAGCGCGATCAGGCTGTCGACGGCCGGAGCGGCAGCGGCCGGATGCCGTCGGGCGAACAGTCCGAGGCCCTCGACCAGGGCGGGCCGGACCCGGCGGTCCGGCTCGGTCTCCATGCGCTCACCCAACAGGCCGAGTACGCGGGCGGGTTCGTCGAGGAACCGCACCAGCGCACAGGGCGCCGCCCGGCGTACTTCCGGATCCCGGTCCTCGATCAGCTCGGCGAAGACGGCGGCACCCGCCCGAATCGCGGCCCGTGCCATCGCGTAGTTGTCCCCGGCCCCGGCCCCGTCGTTGCCGTACTCGTCCCCGTCGTCGTACTCGTCCTTGCGGTCGTCGCCGTCGAAGGACTCGTCCGCGTCTCCTCCGCCGATGCTCACGAGCAACTCCACGAGGGCGCCCCGGTCGGGCACCTCCGGGTGCGTGATCAGCGCGAACAGGAACGGGATGCACGCGAGAGTCGAGTCGTACACATCGCCCTGGTGGTGGACGGCGCCGTACATCCCGTCGAGGGCGCTCTCACGCTCGTCCGGGCAGGAGGAGGCAAGCCCTCGCAGCAGATCCGGAACCTTGTCCGCGCTTCCGTACGCATGTCGCATGGCGGCCCAATCGACCTCGTCCATCCCCGTGAACACGGTGTCCTCCCCAGACGCGTGGCAACTGATCGTGAGTGTGCACCACGGCACTGACAGTGAGGTGCGAGCCGGCGTGCAGAGGGCTGACGTGCGGCCGGTCGTAGGGCTGCCCCGGCGGGGGCGACGGAGCCCGAGGCATGGCCGGCGGCGCCCTAGACTGGCGCTTCACACGAAACGGCCCTGGCGGGACGGGAGGACGACGGTGGCGGCAGAGGTCGGCGGCTTCGAGGATCCGTCCGTCGAGGTGCTGGCGGAGGCCGCCGCGGCCTTCGGGCTGCTCGCCTCGTCGGCGCGACTGCACATCGTGTGGGCGCTGGCGCAGGGCGAGAGCGATGTGACCGGGCTCGCCGAACGGGTGGGCGGGGCGTTGCCCGCGGTGAGCCAGCACCTGACAAAGCTCAAGCTCGCCGGTCTTGTGCGCTCCCGACGCGAGGGGCGACGACAGGTGTACTTCGTCGACGACCCGGACGTCGTGACCGTCGTACGACTCATGGTCGGCCAGCTGACCGAGCGGGCCGACCGCGCCCACGGCGGCGACCGTGCCCACAACGCAGACCATGGCGACAGCGCCGAGCCTCACATTCCGACGGCGGCGCGTCGGATCCGCGGCCTTGGCGCCTGACACCGCCGCGACCGCCGGTCCGCCGCGTGGACGGCACGGGCCGCACGGCGGGGCGGCAGAGCTCGGCGACAGAGCAGGTGACGGACCGGGTGACAGACCTGAGGACCTCGCCTCGTTCACCTCCCTCCAACTGCTGCGGCATCTGGACACCGGGCCGCGCGGCCTGACCGAGGCGCAGGCCGGGCAACGGCTGGTCCGCCACGGCGCGAACACGATCACGGCCTGGCGTACGGAGTCCTGGCCGCGCCGCTTCGTCCGGGGCCTGCGCGACCCCTTCACCGCGGTGCTCCTGTGCCTCGGTCTCGTGTCGGCCACCGTGGCCGCCTGGGGGACCGCCGGTGTGATCCTCTGTCTGGTGGTGGTCAGTTGTCTGCTGCGGACGTCCGGCGAGCACCGGGCCGACCGGTCCATGGCGGGCCTGCGCGACCTGGTCGCCACGACGGCCACCGTGCTGCGGCGCGCCGACACGGACGGGCCCGGGCACGCCCGCGAGATCCCCGTCGGCGAGCTGGTGCCGGGCGATGTGATCCGGCTCGGCCCCGGCGACCTGATCCCCGCCGACGTACGGCTGCTCCGGGCGACCGGCCTCACCGTGCACCAGGCCGTGCTGACGGGCGAGGCCGCACCGGTGGCCAAGAAGGCGATCGACACCCCCGGCCCGCTGTCGCACGACGGGATCCTCCAGCAGCCGCAGCTCTGCTTCCTGGGCAGCGGTGTCGCCTCGGGCAGCGGCACCGCGGTCGTCATCGCGACGGGAGCGCGAACGCGGTTCGGATCCGCCTTCGACGGCTCCAAGGCCGGACCGGGAGCCGCAGGACGGCGCGTGCGTCGCGAGGCGAGTGCCTTCGACCGGTCGGTGCTCGGCGTCTCCCGGGTGCTCATCCGCTTCATGCTGCTGACGCCGCCGCTGGTTCTGATGGCGAACGCGGCGGTCCGCGGGCGCGGCTTGGAGACGTTGCCGTTCGCCGTCGCGGTGGCGGTCGGGCTGACCCCCGAGATGCTGCCGGTGATCGTCACCCTGTGCCTGGCCCGCGGCGCGGCACGGCTGGCCCGCACCCATGGCGTGATCGTCAAGCGGCTGCCCGCGCTGCACGACCTCGGCGCCGTCGACGTGCTGTGCCTGGACAAGACCGGCACCCTCACCCAGGACCGTCCGGTGGTCGAACGTGCCCTGGACGCGGACGGCAAGGACGATCCCGACGTCCTGCACTGGGCTGCCGTCAACGTCTGGTGGACGCTCCAGCTCGCCGAGCTGCCCGCTCCGGACGCGCTCGACGAGGCGCTCCTGGACGCGGCGGGCCCGGCCGGTGAGCAGTACGACGGAGTGGCGGCGCTGCCCTTCGATCCCGTACGCCGTCTCGCCACCGCGGTGGTCCGCGACCCGGCCCGCCTCGGCGTCCGCACACTGGTCGTCAAGGGCGCCGTCGAGAACGTACTGGAGCGCTGCGTACTGGAGCAGGACGAACGGGAGCGGCTGCTCGCTCTCGCCGCGCGCGAGGCGGCCGACGGGGGGCGGCTGCTCGCCGTCGCCACCGCCGAACGCCAGGCCTGTACCGGGACAGGAACCAGCACCGGTGCCTACGCGCCCGCCGACGAACGCGGTCTGACCTTCCGCGGCTTCGTCGTCCTCGGTGACGCGCTCGCACCGACCGCCGCGGACGCGCTGCGCGCCCTCGCCGGCCGGGGCATCGCCATCAAGGTCCTCACCGGCGACCACCCGGGCTCGGCGGCCGGCACGTGCCGCGCCCTGGGCCTGGAGCCGGGCGAGGTGTGGACCGCGGACCGCATCGACGCCCTCACCGACGCCGAACTCGCCGAAGCCGTTCGCCGTACGACCGTCTTCGCGCGCTGCACCCCCGAGCACAAGGCCCGGATCACCGCCGCCCTGCGGGCTGCCGGGCACACCGTCGGCTTCCTCGGCGACGGGGTCAACGACCTGCCCGCGCTGCGCGCCGCCGACGTCGGGATCGCCCCGCGCGACGCCGTCGACGTGGCCCGGGAGAACGCCGACGTGGTGCTCGCGGAGAAGGACCTCACCGCGATCGACCAGGCCGTGACGGCGGGACGGCAGGGCGGCGTCACCATCACCATGTATCTGCGCATCACGCTCTCCTCGAACCTGGGCAACGTCATCGCGATGCTCGCCGCCGGGCTCCTGCTGCCCTTCCTGCCGATGCTTCCGGCGCAGGTGCTGGCGCAGAACCTGTGCTTCGACGCGGCACAGCTCGCCTTCGCCCACGAGCGCCCGCATCCGGACACCCTGCGCCGGCCCACCGGGCTGCGCCCCCGTGACCTGCTGCGCTTCATCACCGGCTTCGGCGTGCTCAACGCCGTGGCCGACCTGGCCACCTTCGGGATCCTCGCGCTCGCCCTGCACGGGCCGGAGGCCATGGACGACGCGGCGGTGTTCCACTCGGGCTGGTTCACCGAGAACCTGACGACCCAGGCGCTGGTCATGCTGCTCCTGCGTCTTGGCCGGCGCGGCGCCGAGGGCCGTCGGGCACCGGGCCCGGTCGCCGGGGCCGCGGCCGCCCTCGCCGGTGCGGGGCTGTTGCTCCCGCTGTCCCCTCTCGGCCCGCCGCTCGGCATGACGGCGCTGCCGGCCCTCTACTACGTCCTGCTCGCCGCCGTCCTCGCGCTGTACGCGGTCGCACTGAAGGCCGCTCGGGCCCGGTACGACCGGCTCGCCGAGGGACTTGTCGCAGGTCCCGTTGATGGTTGTACAGTTGCGCAAAGTAGCAACCTTCGTTGAGGGCGGCGGCCGACGGCGCGTTCCTCGACCGATGCAAGGAAGAGTGGGGACGCGATGCTCCGCAACGGACTGGAACCCTGGCACCTGCTGGTCTTGGCGATCGTGCTCGTGGTGCTGTTCGGCTCGAAGAAGCTGCCCGACACCGCCCGCGCGCTGGGCAAGTCGATGCGCATCCTCAAGAGCGAGACCAAGGCGATGAAGGACGAGAGCGCCGCTCCCGACGCGCCCGCCCCGGGGGCCGCCGCGCAGGTGATCGCGCCGGCCGCGACCACCGTCGACGAGCCGGAGCCCGCCTCCCGCCCGGCCGCCGAGGCCGCGGGCACCGCGCACTGAACAGGGTTCCCGCGCCCCTGTGTTGCCCCCGACGTTTCGCTGCTTGCGCAACTGGTGGAACCAGCTGAGCCGTCCCGGCGTTTGAACAGGACGAGCGCACAAAGACACCAGAACATGGAGGAAGAGCCGTGGGAGTGACTCTGTCCAAGGGCGGCAACGTCTCGCTGAGCAAGGAGGCTCCGGGTCTCACCGCCGTGACGATCGGCCTCGGCTGGGACGTCCGCACCACCACCGGTGCGGACTACGACCTCGATGCCAGCGCCCTGTTGTGCACCGGCGCGGGCAAGGTCGTCTCCGACCTGCACTTCGTCTTCTACAACAACCTCACCAGCCCGGACGGTTCGGTCCAGCACACCGGCGACAACCTCACCGGCGAGGGGGAGGGCGACGACGAGTCCATCAACGTCGAGCTGGCCACTGTGCCCGCCGAGGTCGCGAAGATCGTCTTCCCGGTCTCGATACACGACGCGCAGTCCCGCGGCCAGAGCTTCGGCCAGGTCAGCAATGCCTTCATCCGCGTCGTGAACCGCGCCAACAACGCCGAACTCGCCCGCTACGACCTGAGCGAGGACGCCTCGACCGAGACGGCCATGGTCTTCGGCGAGCTCTACCGCCACGGAGGCGAGTGGAAGTTCCGCGCGGTCGGCCAGGGTTACGCGTCGGGACTGGCCGGGATCGCCACGGACTACGGCGTCAACGTCTGAGCCGGTAGCGCCACTCCTGTCTGTCGCGGCGAGGCCTGGTTCGGATCACAGAGATCCGAAC
>NZ_JBEXDZ010000270.1:0-6518 GCF_040606085.1 Streptomyces sp. NPDC005485
AGAACATTTTCTGGGGCTTTCCTCCGGGCGCTTCCCTTCGGTCTTGCGTTTCCGACTCTATCAGATCCTTTCGGGCCTGATTCCCAGTCAGCGGGATCGTCTTCTGCGGCTGTTGGGCCGTTCCGACGAGTGAGACTTTAGCGGATTCCTTAGCCCCGAGCTAATCGGGGCTTGCGTCCTTTCGAACACGGATTCCTCATTTCGCAAACACGCAGGAAAACGATCCGACGACGAGTCGTCGTTCGTTGTCTGCTTGGTGCGGAATGGCTGTCCGGGGACCGACCGGAGTCGGCGCTCACGTCGGACAACTCGGAGAACACTACGTACCGGGCGTAGGCGTGTCAACTTGCCTCCGGACCGCACCCCGGAGGCGTACTCTCTGACGCATGACTACGCATACGTGCACCCAGCAGTGGTGGGCCGCCTGACGGCGGCCGTACTCACGTATGTACTCAACGGCCGCCGCCTCGGCGGCCGTTCTTGTATCTCCCTCCAGGAGAGCCGGCCGGCGGGCGCGGCGGCCTCGACCAGGAGGTGGAGAGATGACGAGGATCTTCAGTGGGGTCAAGCCGACCGGGCATCTGACGCTGGGGAACTATCTGGGGGCCGTACGGCGGTGGGCCGAGGTCGACCAGCATCGGGCCGACGCGCTGTTCTGCGTCGTGGATCTGCATGCGCTGACCGTGGAACACGATCCGGGGCGGGTGCGCAGGCTCAGTCGGCAGGCGGCGACGCTGTTGCTCGCGGCGGGCCTCGATCCGGGGGTGTGCACCGTCTTCGTGCAGAGTCATGTGGACGAGCACGCGCGGTTGTCGTATCTGCTGGAGTGCGTCGCCACCGACGGGGAGATGCGGCGGATGATCCAGTACAAGGAGAAGGCCGCGAGGGAGAGGGCGCGGGGCGGGAGTGTGCGGTTGTCGCTGCTGACGTATCCCGTACTGATGGCGGCGGACATCCTGGCGTACGGAACCGATGAGGTGCCCGTCGGGGACGACCAGACGCAGCATGTCGAGCTGACCCGGGATCTGGCGGTGCGGTTCAACCAGCGGTACGGGCACACGTTCGTGGTTCCCCGGGCCACGCGTCCGGAGGTCGCGGCGCGGGTCATGAACCTGCAGGAGCCCGCGTCGAAGATGGGGAAGAGCGAGGACGCGGGGCCGGGGATCGTCTATCTGCTCGACGAGCCCGATGCCGTACGCAAGAAGGTCATGCGGGCGGTGACCGACAGTGGGCAGGACGTCGTGTACGACCCGGAGGCCCGGCCCGGGGTCTCGAATCTGCTGGAGATCCTGGCCGCCTGTGAGGGCGGGGACCCGCAGGAGCTGAGTGCGGGATACGAGTCGTACGGGGCGTTGAAGAAGGACGCCGCCGACGCCGTCGTGGAACTGCTGCGGCCCTTGCAGGAGCGGCACAAGGAGTTGTGCGCCGATCCCGCCTATGTGGAAGGGGTGCTGCGGGGCGGTGCGGAGAAGGCGCGGGAGATGGCTCGGCCTCGGGTGGACGAGGCGTATCGGGCGGTGGGGTTGTTGGCGCCCAGGTGAAGGAGGAGGCGTTGGACGGGAACGCCCCAAGGCTGTTGGGGGTGGCTGACGCCGGCCCCGGACCCGGTTTCGCGGGTGTTCCCGTCGCGGCTTCTTGGTCAGGTGTTGTTGCCGGAGGCCAGTTCGCGGCTGCGGTCGCGGGCTGCTTCCAGGGCGGCGATGAGGGCGGCGCGTACACCGTGGTTTTCGAGTTCGCGGATGGCGCTGATGGTCGTACCCGCGGGGGAGGTCACGTTCTCGCGGAGCTTGACCGGGTGTTCGCCGCTGTCGCGGAGCATCGTCGCGGCGCCGATCGCGGACTGGACGATGAGGTCGTGGGCCTTGTCGCGGGGCAGGCCGAGCAGGATGCCCGCGTCCGTCATGGCTTCGACCAGGTAGAAGAAGTACGCCGGGCCCGAGCCGGAGAGGGCCGTGCAGGCGTCCTGCTGGGACTCGGGGACGCGGAGCGTCTTGCCGACCGCGCCGAAGATCTCCTCCGTGTGGGAGAGGTGTGCGGCGGTGGCGTGGGTGCCGGCGGAGATGACGGACATCGCCTCGTCGACGAGGGCGGGCGTGTTCGTCATGACGCGGACGACCGGGGTGCCGGTGGCGAGGCGCTCCTCGAAGAACGAGGTCGGCACACCGGCGGCTCCGCTGATGACCAGGCGGTCGGCGGGAACGTGCGGGGCCAGCTCGTCGAGAAGGGTGCCCATGTCCTGCGGCTTGACCGTGAGGATCAGCGTGTCGGCGGACTTGGCGGCCTCGGGGTTGGTGACCGGGGTGACGCCGTAGCGGGTACGGAGCTCTTCGGCCCGTTCCGGGCGGCGGGCCGTGACCAGGAGGTCGGCGGGGGCCCAGCCTGCTCGGATCATTCCGCTGAGCAGGGCTTCGCCGATCTTGCCGGTGCCGAGGACTGCGACTTTCTGGGTCATGGCTGCGGGTGCCCTCCGGGGGTGCGTCGTCCGTTGGGCCATCCTCGCACCCAGGGGTACCGGGGGGCTTTGGCGTCCGGTGGGCGGACGGTGGTGAAGTGGGGTGCGCAAGGGTTTTTCGCCCCCTCCGCCCCTTCCCTTCCCGTTGTTCTGGGGGCTGCGCCCCCTTTCCCGCTGCCATCGCGCTTCGCGCTCGTCCTCAAACGCCGGACGGGCTGAAAGATCAAAGCCTCACGCTGTCCTACGGCGCAAAGTGGCTGCTCCCAGGATCAGGACCAAGAATGCGCAGCCCGCGACGATCAGGGCGTCGCGGACGAAGTTCGCTGTCATGTCGGTGTGCTTGAGGACCTCGTTCATGCCGTCGACGGCGTACGACATGGGCAGCACGTCGGAGACGGCTTCGAGGACCGGGTGCATGTTGGAGCGCGGGGTGAACAGGCCGCAGAGGAGGAGTTGGGGGAAGATCACCGCCGGCATGAACTGGACCGCCTGGAACTCCGAGGACGCGAAGGCCGAGACGAAGAGGCCGAGGGCCGTACCGAGGAGGGCGTCGAGCAGCGCGACGAGGAGGAGCAGCCAGGGGGAGCCGGTCACGTCCAGGCCCAGGAACCAGACGGCGAGGCCCGTCGCCAGGGCCGACTGGATGATCGCGAGGGTGCCGAAGGCGAGGGCGTAGCCGGCGATCAGGTCGCCCTTGCCGAGCGGCATGGCGAGGAGGCGTTCGAGGGTGCCCGAGGTGCGTTCGCGGAGGGTGGCGATGGACGTGACCAGGAACATCGTGATCAGCGGGAAGATGCCGAGGAGCGAGGCCCCGATGGAGTCGAAGGTGCGCGGGCTGCCGTCGAAGACGTAGCGCAGCAGGAAGAGCATCAGGCAGGGGATCAGGATCATCATCGCGATCGTGCGCGGGTCGTGGCGCAGCTGACGCAGGACGCGGGTCGCGGTGGCGGTCGTGCGGGAGGGGTTGATCGCGCTCGGGCGCGGGGGCGCGGGGGTCGTCGTCGTGACCGGGGTCGCGGTGGTGCTCATCGGAGGGACTCCTTGCCTGTCTCGCTGGACTCGTTGCTCGTACTGGTCCCGCTCGCCTCGTCGCCTGCTGCGATCGCCTCGTCCACCAGGTGGAGGAAGGCGGCCCCGACGGTGTCGGAGCCGGTGCGGGTGCGCAGGGCGTCCGGGGTGTCGTCGGCGAGGATCTCGCCCTCGCGCATCAGGAGGAGGCGGTGGCAGCGCTCGGCCTCGTCCATGACGTGGGAGGAGATGAGGAGGGTCGCTCCTCGGTCGGCGGCGATGGCGTGGAAGAGGTTCCAGAGGTCGCGGCGCAGGACCGGGTCCAGGCCGACCGTCGGTTCGTCGAGGACCAGGAGTTCCGGGGTGCCGAGGAGGGCGACCGCAAGGGAGACGCGGCTGCGCTGGCCGCCGGAGAGGTTCCCCGCGAGGGAGTCGGCGTGGCTGGTGAGGTCGACGTCGGTGATGGCCCGGGTGACGTTGTCGTGGCGGCGGTCGACTGCGGCGCGGCCCGGGTCGAGGATCGCGGCGAAGTAGTCCAGGTTCTGATGCACCGTCAAGTCGTCGTAGACGGACGGGGCTTGGGTGACATAGCCGATACGGGAACGCAGTGAGGCGTCGCCGGCGGGGTGGCCGAGGACTTCGAGGGTGCCGGTCACCCTGGCCTGGGTGCCGACGGTCGCTCGCATCAGGGTCGATTTTCCGCATCCGGAGGGGCCGAGCAGCCCGGTGATCTGCCCGCGCGGCACGGTGAAGTCGAGGCCTCGCAGGACGGTGCGCGTGCCGCGTACGACGGTGAGGTCTTCGGCGCGGACGGCGGGGGCGCCGAGGTGGTCGAGGGCTCGGTCGGGTGGACGGGAAGCATTATTCATCATGTGATGAATAATGCTCCTGCGCGACAGGGCCGTCAAGCAGGGGGCGCTCGGCAGGGTGGGCGTACCGGCGCACCTCGGCGGCGTCGGCGTACATCCGAGTGCGTCCGTGCGCCGTTGGGGCCACCCGATGGGCCGTCCGCAAGGGGTGTGCGTTCAACTCCCTTTCCTGACAATGGATTTCAGTGCACGGTCATATGCCGTTCGTATGACGTGTTCGTCGAGCCCTCCCCCGGCTCGGCGGCCCGCGCATCTCCCGTTCGTTCCGTTCGCCATGGAGGTGCAGTCGTCATGCATGTCGTACGCAAAGTCGATTTGTCCGCGTCGCTCGTCGTGTTTCTCGTGGCGGTGCCGCTGTGCGTGGGAGTCGCCGTGGCCTCGGGGGTGCCGGCCGAACTCGGGCTGGTGACCGGGATCGTGGGCGGGCTGGTCGCCGGGGTGCTGCCCGGGAGCAGCCTGCAGGTGAGCGGGCCGGCCGCGGGGCTGACCGTGCTCGTGTACGAGGCGGTGCAGACGTACGGTCTGCGGGCGCTGGGTGTGCTGGTGTTCGGCGCCGGGGTCGTGCAGGTCGGGCTCGGGGCGCTGCGGCTCGGGCGGTGGTTCCGGGCTGTGTCCGTGGCCGTGGTGCAGGGGATGCTGGCCGGGATCGGGCTCGTGCTGATCGCGGGGCAGCTGTACGCCATGGGTGACGCGGCCGCGCCCGCGAGCGGCATCGGGAAGATCGCCGGGCTGTTCAGCCTGGGCGGGGACGCGGATCCGGTGGCGCTGGTCGTCGGCGGCGGCACCGTACTCGTCCTCGTGCTGTGGCCGCGCTGGCGGCGCGGGGCCCGGGTGGTGCCCGCGCCGCTGCCGGCGGTCGGGCTCGCGTCCGCCGCCACCGGGCTGCTCGACCTGTCCGTGCGGCGGGTCGGGGTGCACGGGCTGCTGGATGCCGTACGGCCGCCTGCGGTGGCGGATCTGGGACGGCTCACGGAAGTGGGCGTGATCGGCACGGTGCTGGCGTTCGCGCTGATCGCGTCTGCCGAGTCGCTGTTCAGCGCGGCGGCGGTGGACCGGCTGCACCGGGGGCCGAGGACCGACTACGACAGGGAACTGATCGCGCAGGGCGCCGGGAACGCGGTGTGCGGGGTGCTCGGGGCGCTGCCGATGACCGCGGTGATCGTGCGGAGCGCGGCGAACGTGCGGGCAGGGGCCCGGACCAAGGCGTCACGGGTGCTGCACGGGGTGTGGCTGCTGGTCTTCACCGCGCTGCTGCCCGGGGTGCTCGGGGTGATTCCGGTGGCGGCGCTCGCCGGGCTGCTCGTGCACGCGGGATGCAAGCTCGTGCCCGTACGGGAGTTGGGGGTGTTGTGGCGGGAGCACCGGGGTGAGTTCGTGGTGCTGGTGGTGACGGCCGTGGCCATTGTGGTCGGGAACCTGTTCGAGGGGGTGTTGGTGGGGCTGGCGCTGGCCGTCGCCAAGACCGCGTGGGACATCAGCCATGTGCATGTGGAAACGGAGGACCTGGGGGACGTGGGGTTGGTGGTGCGGGTGATGGGCAATGCGACGTTTCTACGGCTGCCGAAGCTGCTGGACGCGTTGGAGGCACTGCCGCACGACCGCGACGTACGGCTGGAGCTGGGCGGGCTGCGGCATGTGGACCATGCGTGCGCGGCGGCGTTGGAGGGGTGGGCGGCTGCGCGCGGGCATGCCTGTCCGGAGGGGTGGGCCGCCGGGCGCGGGCATGCGTTGACGGGGGCGCCGCCTGCGGTCACGCCTTGACGGGGGCGCCTGTCGGGGGGTGCGGGTGCGTTGTGGGTCGGGTCCGTGCCGGTACGTCTGCTGGCGGGAGCGCCGTTCGCGTGGGGGCCTGTGGGCGGGTCGGGGCCGTGCCGGTACGCCTGCTGGCGGGAGCGCCGCTCGCAGGGGGTGCGTTGTGGGTCGGGTCCGTGCCGGTATGTCCGCTGGCGGGAGCGCCGTTCGCGTGGGGCCGGTGGGCGGGTCGGGGCCGTGCCGGTACGCCTGCTGGCGGGAGCGCCGCTCGCAGGGGGTGCGTTGTGGGTCGGGGCCGTGCCGGTATGTCCGCTGGCGGGAGCGCCGTTCGCGTGGGGCCGGTGGGCGGGTCGGGTCCGTGCCGGTACGTCCTGCCCGTCGCCGCGTGGGCGTACTGCCCGGGAGTCGAGCATGGCGAAACTCGGCTGGGAGCCGGC
>NZ_JBEXDZ010000271.1:0-6479 GCF_040606085.1 Streptomyces sp. NPDC005485
TGTTCGCCCAGCGGGTGCCGTCTTCACTTCGCCACCGACTATACACCCCCCGGCGGCGGCACCCCCCCCCGCGCGCCCCCCCCCGGCCGCGCGCCGGGGGTGACCCGGGCCTGGCGCACAGCGCAGGCCGGGGTCACGGTCCGAGTGACCGAATCGCCGTCGGCGTCGGTCGGTTCGGCCCGAGTGTGACCTGCTTCCCTGGGTCTGCGCTGTGACTCATGGTCGCGGCCGGGCCGTCGTCGCCGCTTCGCCCGACCGCTCCGCCCGTGCCCAAGGGAGCCGGTGCGCCCCGCATCCGCGCAGGCCGAACCGGCCAGGGCGGACATTACGGGCGGCGGTCGGTGCCTCGGTTACGTGAGCTTGTCAGAGGGGCGGGGGGTGCGGCGATGATGTCCGCAGGCGGGTTTGCGCCGTGGCTGTTTTCCGCCACGGCAGCCACCGACCGGCCTGAACGGATCCTTGGGGAGGGGCATCGCCGCATGCTGGGAGCGATAGGGCTGGACGAGACGCACGAGTCGGCGTACCGGGCACTGGTGTCCGTGGGCGCCGCCGACGTGCCCGATCTCGCGCGACGGCTCACCCTCGCCGAGTACGACACCGAACGCGCCCTGCGCCGCCTGGAGCGGCACGGCCTCGCGGCCCAGTCGTCGGCCCGGCCCGGACGCTGGGTCGCGGCGCCCCCCGGGGTCGCCCTCGGTGCGCTGCTCACCCAGCAGCGGCACGAGCTGGAGAAGGCGGAACTGGCGGCCGCGCTGCTGGCCGAGGAGTACCGCGCGCAGGCCGCCGAACCCGCGGTGCACGACCTGGTCGAGGTGGTGATCGGCGCGGCGGCCGTCTCGCAGCGGTTCCTGCAGTTGCAGCTCGGTGCCAATGAGGAGGTGTGCGCCCTGGTCACCGGCAACCCGGTCGTCGTCTCCGGGATGGACAACGACGCGGAGGAGCAGGCCGCCGGCCGCGGGGTCCGCTACCGCGTGGTCGTCGAGCGGACGGTCCTGCACCTGCCCACCGGGATCACCGAGCTGTCCGCGGCGCTGGGCCGCGACGAGCAGGTACGGGTGGTGGACCAGGTCCCGACCAAGCTGGTGATCGCCGACCGGGCTCTCGCCATGGTTCCGCTCACCTCGCACACCTCGGAGCCCGCCGCCCTCGTCGTCCATGCGAGCGGACTGCTTGAGCTGCTGTCGGGCCTGTTCGAGTCGGTGTGGCGGGACGCGCTGCCCCTGCGGCTCGGCAGCCGGGGCGTGGCCGAGCAGGAGCCCGACGGCCCGGACGGCACCGACCTGGAGATCCTCTCGCTGCTGCTCGCCGGCCTGACCGACGCGAGCGTCGCCAAACAGCTCGACCTGGGCCTGCGGACCGTACAGCGCCGGGTGAAGCACCTGATGGAGCTGACGGGCGTCACGACCCGGCTGCAGCTGGGCTGGCACGCGTACGAACGCGGCTGGGTGGCGCGCGAGCGGCTCGGCTGATCCGACGTGCGCCGAACCCTCGCGACCTGCGGGTTCGCCCGTGTTCGGGCAGGCTGGGCAGATGGGAGTGTGGGAACTCCTGCTGGTCGGCGTGGTGATACTGCTCGGCCTGGCCGGAGTACTGGTGCCCGGTCTGCCGGGGTCGTGGCTCGTGTGGGCCGCGGTCCTGTGGTGGGCACTGGACGAGCCCCAGGCGCTCTCCTGGGCGGTCCTCGTGGGCTCGACCATGGTCCTGCTGCTCTCCCAGGCGGTCCGCTGGGGCCTGCCTCCCCGGCGGCTGCGCACGAGCGGCGCAACCCCCCGAATGGCGGTGTACGCCGGGACCGGGGCCCTGCTCGGTTTCTTCGTGCTGCCGGTGTTCGGCGCGATACCCGGCTTCCTGGCCGGGATCTACCTCTACGAGCGGCTGCGGCTCGGCGGCCATCGGCAGGCGGTGACGGCGGTACGGGCGGTGATGCGCTCGGGCGGGTCCAGCGTGCTCACCGAACTGTTCGCCTGTCTGCTGATCATGGGGGCGTGGCTGGGTGCGGTGATCTGGGGCTGAGCCCTGAACGATCCGCGACAGCTACGGCGTGACACCGGTGAGATCGGTGAGATCGGTGAGATCGACCGTGTCGGCCAGGGCCCGCATGCCCGCGTCGTCGAAGTGGAGATGGTCCCCCGGGTCGTACGCGGGCAGAATCCGCCCGGGCCGGTCCGGATCGCGGACGGCGGCGTCGAAGTCGGCGACCGCGTCGAAGAGCCCACCGGTGCGGACGAAGGCGTTGACCGCCCGGCGGACGGCCTCGCGGTCCGGCGTCCAGGCGGGATGGCCGCCGTACGGAGTGATCGTGGCGCCGATGACCCGGATCCCCCGGGCATGGGCGCGCGCCACGATCCGGCGGTACGCGTCCTCCAGCGCGCGGGGGTCCGTCACGCTCGGGATGCCCTTGATGTCGTTGATGCCCTCCAGCACGATCATCGCCCGTACCCCGGTGCGGGACAGGACGTCCGCGTCGAGGCGGGTCAGGGCGCTGGGGCCCCTTCCTTCGCGCAGGACGCGGTTGCCGGCGACACCCGCGTTGAGGACGCCGAGCCGGCGGTGCGACGGAAGGCGGCGGAGGCGTTCGGCGAGCCGGTCGGGCCAGCGGTGGTTGGCGCTGAACGTCGAGCCGGAACCGTCGGTGATGGAGTCCCCGAGCGCGACGACGCTCCCCGCCGCGGACGCGCCGAGCACATCGACACCGGTCACGTAGTACCAGTTGCCGACCGTGTCGGTGTACGCGCCGCCCCTCTCGTCGGCGGCCCGATCGGCGCCCCGGGCAAGGAAGTTGGCCTGGAGCGCGGACCGGTGGTAGGTGGCCGGACCCGAGTCCCCGGGCGTGTGCACCGTGACCAGCAGGTTGGCCCCGGCGGGCACCCGCAGCAGGACGGGATCGGTGACCAGGTCCCTCCCGGCCGGGATCCGCACGGCCCTGGCACCGCCGAACGTGGCGGTGCGCATCGACCCCGGGACGGCGTCGGGGCTGCGGGGCGCACCCGTCCGCTGGAGGGCGACGGTCACCGAGCCGACCCGGAGCGGCCCGGTGCCGAGCCGGTTGGAGATCCGGACGCGCACGGCGGTCCCGCCGAGGCTGGTGTGCACGACGTTGCGGATGGAGGCGCCGGGCAGCGCCGGGACGGTGCCGGAGGGCGCGGCCTCCCAGGTGCCGGTCCAGTGCCGCGCGGGCACGGGAGGCGGTCCGGGCGGCCAGGTGTCGGCGCGCGAGGACGGCGGAGCGAGCGCCAGGACGGTCACGAGGGGGACGAGCAGGTGCCGGACCTTGATCGCGCGCATCATGCGCCCATGGCTTCCCTGCCCTCCGGCCCGCCCAACAGTCCGTCACACGTCCGGACGCATCCGCCCCACCGGTGCCGGCTCCGCCCCCGGTCCTAGGTCCAGGACCCGATGCGCACCGGCCGTGCGCCGTGCTTCGCTGCGTCCATGACCGAATTCAGCAGGGCCGAGCGCGCGTACCTCTCCTCGCAGCGGCTGGGCCGACTGGCCACCGTCGACGCCCACGGGCAGCCGCAGGCGAACCCCGTCGGCTTCTTCCCGCAGGACGACGGGACGATCCTGATCGGTGGCTACGCGCTGGGTACGACCAAGAAGTGGCGCAACCTCCGGAAGAACCCGAAGGTGGCGCTGGTCGTCGACGACGTCGTGAGCGTCCAGCCCTGGAAGGTACGCGGCGTCGACATCCGCGGCGAGGCCGAACTCCTCACCGGTCCGCACGAGTTGGGCAGCCACTTCAGCGACGAACTGATCCGCGTCCACCCGAAGCGCATCCACAGCTGGGGCCTGGAGGACTGAGGTTCTCGGACGAACCCTGGAGTTCCGCCCCCGCCGGGCCGCCGAGCGCGCCCTCAAGACCGAGCAGCGACTGCTTGCGTTCGAGGCCGCCGGCGTACCCGGTCAGGGAGCCGTTCGCGCCGATCACCCGGTGACAGGGCCGCACGATGAGCAACGGATTGGCGCCGACCGCGCCCCCGACCGCGCGCACGGCCGCACGCGAGACGCCGAGCCGCGCGGCGATGGCCCCGTAGGTCGTCGTGGTTCCGTAGGGCACGTCGTCGATCACGGCCCAGACCTGCCGGCGGAACGGAGTTCCCTCGGTCCTGAACTTCAGCTGGAATTCCTTGAGTTCACCGGCGAAGTAGGCGGCGAGCTGCTGCTCGGCCTCCCGGAAGAGCTCAGGACGGCGCAGCCAGTCGTCCTGCACGGTGCGACCGCCCTTCTGTCCGGGGACGGAGAGCGAGGTCAGCATGCCGGACTCGTCGGCGGTGAGGAGGAGTTGACCGACGGGGCTGTCGAGGGTCGTGTAGGAGAGGGGGCGTGCGGGGGTGGTCATCAGAGGGCTTCCCGTTCCGACTCGCTTGCGATCCTGAGGTGTTGTACGGCGTAGGAGCGCCAGGGGCGCCAGGTGTCGGGGACGTCGCCACCGGGTGGGGCCACGTCGGGGTCGCCGAGGGCGCGGGTACGGATGACGGCGGCGGTACGCCCGTCCATGCCGGGCAGCGCGAGCAACGCCTCCTGCGCGTCGTCCCGGTCGGCGCCCGCGTCGAGCCGCAGGGCTCCGTCGGCGAGGGCCGCGGTGAGTGCGCCGAGGGGCCCGTCCGATTCGGCCTGCGCAAGGACGCCCGGTTCGGGGAACACATGGGTGAGCGTGCCGCACGGCGAGTCAAGCGCCTTGCCGTGGCGTCGCACCAGCCGCTCGGACTCCGCTCGCCCCGCCAGCGCGCGTACGGCCAGTTCGTCGGGGTCGGCGGTGCCCGGCGAACGCAGGCCCGGGCGGGCGGCGACCAGCGGGGCCAGGCGCGGGTCGGCGGCGAGCCGTTCGTCGACGGCGTACGGATCGGCGTCGAGGTCGAACAGCCGCCGCAGCCGCTGTACGGCGGTGGTCAGGTCGCGGAGATCGGTGAGCTGAATGCGCGCGTCGAGCCAGCCACCGGAGTGGGCCGCGTGATCGGACGCCGTACGAGGTCCCGGTCCCGGTTCCGCACCGGGACCCGGCGCCGCACCGACCGGCACCGGCACCGGCACCGGCACGCGGAACGGGGAAACGACCCGCTGACCGCGCACCCGCTCGTCCACGGCGACGATCCCCGTCCCGTACGGCAGTCGGAGGGTCCGGCGGTAGGTACGGCGGCCGGGGTTGCCGCTGACCTCCTCGATGCCCGGGACCGCCTCGCGGGCGAGGAGGTCGAAGACGGCGTCGGCCTGGTAGGCGCCGCGGTGGGCGAGGCGCAGGGCGATGCCCGCGGAGGGGGTGGCGGTGCGGCGGCTCGGGCCGCCGCCACGGGGTGCGGCGGCGCGCACTTCGCTCGGCGTCGACGCGTACACCGCCCTGATCGTGTCGTTGAACTGCCGCACGCTGGCGAAGCCGGCCGCGAACGCGATCTCCGTGATCGGCAGACCCGTTGTCTGCAACAGCACCCGGGCGGCGTGGGCCCGCTGGGCACGGGCCAGGGCTACGGGGCCCGCGCCGACCTCGGCGGTGAGCTGGCGCTGCACCTGGCGGGCGCTGTAGCCGAGGCGCAGCGCGAGTCCGCCGACGCCTTCGCGGTCGACGACTCCGTCGCCGATCATGCGCATGGCCCGGCCCACCACGTCGGCCCGGACGTTCCACTCCGCGGAGCCGGGGACCGCGTCCGGGCGGCAGCGGCGGCAGGCCCTGAAGCCTGAGCTCTGGGCTGCGGCCGCGGTCGTGTAGTACCGGACGTTCCGCCGCTTCGGCGTGACCGCCGGGCAACTGGGCCGGCAGTAGATCCCCGTCGTCTCCACCGCGAAGAAGAACTCCCCGTCGAAACGGGCATCACGGCTGCGCACCGCCTCGTACCTGGTCTCTTCATCGATCACGTCTACCAGTGTGCGGGGTCGCCGGCGGCGCGGCTGGCGGAAATCGGACGTGACGTTGCCGTCGCCCCCGGCCCCCTCGTCCGGGAAGGCACCCGGGGTGGGTGGGCAAACCCCGGGTGCCCCTTGTTTCCTCCGCACCCGGGGTGGGTGCCGGCCGGGGGTGGGTCACGCAGCCCGGCGTTTGCGGGGTGCCGCTGCGCCCACCCGTGCCGCCCCTAGCGGCACGATTGCCCGCAGAAACGAGGCTTCGCCGGCCCCCCGACACCCCACGCACCGCCACAGCGTGGGTGGGCAGCCGTCCCTAGCTCCACGCACGCCCGCAGTAACGCGGCTTCGCCGTCCCCCGACACCCCACGCACCCGCCACTGCCGGGTGGGCAGCCGTCCCTAGCTCCACGCACGCCCGCAGAAACGCGGCTTCGCCGTCCCCCGACACCCCACGCACCCGCCACTGCCGGGTGGGCAGCCGCCCTAGCCGCGCGATTGCACGCAGCTTGAGCGACTGCCACCCGCAGTCGCGCACGCACGGAAGGGGCCGTGCCGGTACGTCTCTGCCCGTCGCGTAGCAGGCTCCCAGCCAAGCTCCGCCATGCTCGACCCCGGGCAGTACGCCCACGCGGCGACGGGCAAGAC
>NZ_JBEXDZ010000272.1:0-6364 GCF_040606085.1 Streptomyces sp. NPDC005485
CCGGCCGAAGCCCCAAGTACGTCCAGTACGAGGGCCTTCGTCCGGCACGCCGAGGGCACGCACCGAACACCGCGGGCACCGCACAGGACTTTCAACACACCCCCTAGCTGTCTTCCTCGTCATTGGGCGGCGGGACAACCAGGTCGCGATCGGACCTCTGGATCTTCCTCATGGCCGCCAGGTCGTCGGCCTTCTTCCCCGCGGCCAGAACCTTGGTCCCGCCGACCACTGCCTCGCTTCCGAAGTACGCGATGATCACGGTCATCACAACCCAACGGAAGTCACCCATCAACTGGTGGGCATAGTCCTGCTCGGCAGTCTCATTACTGGCGGCACCTGTAACTCTGCCGGAAGTTGCCGGGTGTTGGACAGGTTTCTTGTCCGCCCCGCTGTCGATCGCGGGAACTGTGAGCACGAACGCCAGCATCACGAGGAATGTCAGCAGGAAACTTGATGTGATGGCGATCCGTGCTCGTCGAGAGGCGATGTAGAAACCGCCGTAGGACATGATGGCGACGATGGCGAGCACTCCGCCTACGACTTGGGCCGGGGACAGACCGTTCTGCCAATTGAACAGATCGACCAGCCACAGCAGGATTTCCCCGAGGACAACTGCGCCTCCGCAGACGGAAATCGTCCACCAAATCGGAGCATTCCTGGCCTGATCGATCACATTCGCGAAAACTGGATCCTTCTTGGACTTGGTCTTTCCGACTGCCTGCCCCTGACGGGCTTGTCCTTCTGGATCAGGAGAACTCTTGAGTGGGTCTTCACCGGCCCTGCCTGGAACGGGCGGGTCCTCCGTCATGGCGCTCAACCCCTTTCAGGGCGCAGCCAGGCGGAACGAGTAGGTCCCCTGAGTAGCCGTTCGACACCGACCATCCTGGCCGCGTCCATGTCATCAGGCTACGCCCGGTGAAGGTCCCCGTCAGTTCGAGCGACTCAAGAGTGCGGTACAGCGGGACATCCGCAAGTGTCGCGGCGGCCGGGGCGGTCGGCCCGCTGGTTACGCCAACGCGGTCCACTGGCGCAGGAACCCGGCACCGACACCGCTGCCGCTTTCGGCCCGCGGGCTCATGACGTGTTCGGCGGGGCGGCGTTCAGAGCCACCGCTGTGCTGCCTCGACGCTGTCCCCGCCATGGGTGTTGAACGCGATGGCGGCCTGGGGCGCGTGGCGGCGGATCAGGTTCACGATGCGCTCGAAGAGGGGAAGCAGCTGTTCGGCCTTGCGGATCCCGCCGCCGATGACCACGACATCCCACGGGTGCCCGGTCAGCGAGGAGATGAGGGTGGACTCGGCCGATTCGTCGAACACGACCAGCCTCATGGCCGCCTCGATGCCGTGCTCGGCGAACCGGGCGAGTTCCGCATCCAGAGCCGCGCGAAGAGCCTCTCCGTCGACGCCTGGTATCGCTTGCGGGTCGTAACCAACAACGAGAGCAGAAGACACACCGCCAGCGTAGCGGGCCCTACCCGAGCATGATCCGCCCCCCCCCCTAGCCGTCCCGCGCCCACGGCCGCAGCTTCTCCGGATTGCGGACCGCCCAGATCCGGGTGACGAGACCGTCGGCGACATCGAACGCGGCTACGGTCATGACCACACCGGCACGCTGGGCCACCAGGCCCGGCGCACCGTTGACCGAGCGCTCCAGGAGTTCGAGCCCCGGAGCCTTGTCGGCGATGGCGACCATGTACTGGGCGATGCGCGCGCCGCCTTCGATCGGGCGCAGCACGGCACCGACCATGCCGCCGCCGTCTGCGGTCATCACGGCGGCCGGGTCGAGGAGGTCGACGAGGGCCGCGATGTTCTTCGTCTCCCACGCCTCTTTGACATGCCGCACCGCCTCGGCCTGTCCGGCCGCCGTCACCGGAGCGCGCGCGACGCCCACCCGCCGCCGCGCGGAGGCCGCCAGCTGCTTGCAGGCCGCAGGGGTCCGGCCGAGGACGCCGGCGATGTCGGCGAAGGGGTAGCGGAAGACGTCGTGCAGGACGAACGCCACCCGCTCGGCGGGCGTCATCGACTCAAGGACGATGAGGAAGGCCATGGTCACCGATTCGTCCAGGACCATCTGGTCGGCGGGGTCGGTGCCCTGGCCGTGGTCCCACTCGGCACGGTCGGGCAGCGGCTCGGGCAGCCACGCGCCGACATAGCGTTCACGCCGGACCCGCGCCGAGCCGAGTACGTCCAGGCAGATACGGCCGGTGACCGTCGTCAGCCAGGCGCCGGGGGACACGATCTCCCGCTGCCGGCTTCGTGGCAACGCGTACCAGCGCGCGTAGGCCTCCTGCACGGCGTCCTCGGCCTCGGCCAGTGAACCGAGCAACCGGTAGGCGACATTGATCAGTTGGCGCCACTCGCCGGCTATCTCACCGGCGAACTCATCGGTGTTCGTCGCAGCCATCCCCGTGCCCCCGACCGCCTCGTCGCCTTACCTTTCGCGGGCCCGCGTCGTCGGGCTGATGAGACCTTATCGATCTACTGCCTCCGGGCGGAACAGGGGACCGTGACATGGCCACCCAGGCGACGACACAGCGCAGCTTCTCGTTTCTGCAGATCGCGATCATCCTGCAGACTTTGACGATCTTCCTGCAGGCGGTGTCCGCCGGGTTGTTGCTGACCGCGTCCTACGGAGAGACGCTGCACAGCGTCGGAGCCCGCGTGATGTACGGGGCCTCGATGCTGTACGTGCTGGCTGCGGTGCTGGCGTGGAAGCCGGGCGGCGGCTCCCCGCGGCCCATCTGGCACGCGTCCGGCTTCCTTGCCCTCGCCTCGGTGCAGGTCGTGCTCGGCATCGCCCACGTACCGTCGGTCCATCTCCCCCTGGGCGTCCTGATGTTCGGGCTGAGCGTGCTGGCGCTGGCACGGCGCTGAGGATGTCAGGCGTTTGGACGGCGCATCGGAACGGAGACGGCGTCAGGCGCCGTCCACCGGTCATTTCTCCGGCCGTGCTCCGGAAGGCAGGGGTGCGTTGGCGCGCAGATGCTCTCTGAGCCACTGCTCGGTGTTGCTCACGTGCAGCAGTGCGGCGGCCTGGCTGAGGGCGGCGTCGCGGGTGGCCAGAGCCTTGAAGATCGCCTCGTGTTCGGCGAGGGTCCGGCCCGAGGCCTGGTCGTCCACGAGACCTCTCCAGATGCGGGCGCGCAGTGTGCGGCCGGAGATGCCCTCCAGAAGGGTCAGGAGTGTCTCGTTGCCGGTGGCGGAGACGACGGCGCGGTGGAAGGCCACGTCATGGGCGTTGAGCTGCTCGACATCGTCACGGGCCTCGCGCATGGCGTCCAAGTGCTTCTTCACTTCGGCCAGTTGCTCGTCCGAGATGCGTGTGGCGGCGAGTGCGGTGGCGAGCGGTTCGAGGAGACGCCGCACCTCCATGAGGTCCTGCAGGGCGCCCGAGTCGCCCTGGAGCAGCTCCACCGCTCCGCCGAGCCCCTCCAGAAGCAGGCTGGGCTGCAGGCTGGTGACGTATGTGCCGTCACCCCGGCGGACTTCGAGGATCCGTGCGACGGCCAGTGCCTTCACCGCTTCGCGGGCGAGGTTGCGGGACAGACCCAGCTGGGCGGCCAGGTCCGGCTCCGGCGGGAGCTTCGACCCCGGGGGCAGCGCCCCGGTGCTGATCAGCTCACGGATCTGCTCGATGGCCTTGTCCGTCAAAGACACCGCGAACCTCTCTCCTGCGTGTTCGCGGCGGGCACGCCCGCCCTGATGAGCCCCTGGGCACGAAGATCGTCCCAGAGGTCTTCGGGGATGTGCTGATGGTGGAGTTCCACGTTTCGTCTGACCTGCTCCGGGTTCCGCATACCGAGGGTGACATTGATGATAGTGCGATGCGTGTGCGGGAAGGCGATGGCGGCGGCGGGCAGGGTCGTACCGTGAGCCTCGCAGATCTCGGCGATCGCCAGGGCGCGGGCGACCAGGTCCGGTGGGGCGTCCTCGTAGTCGTACTTCATGCCCTCGGCGGGCCGGTCCAGCGAGAGCAGGCCCGAGTTGAACACACCGACCGCCACCACACTCTTGCCCGTCTCCTGAGCCGCCGGCAGCACGTCGTCCAACGCCGACTGGTCGAGCAGGGTGTAGCGCCCGGCGAGCATCACGATGTCGGCGGCGGTCTCGCGCAGGAAGCGGGCGAGCATGGCCGTCTGGTTCATGCCGGCCCCGATCGCGCCGATCACCCTCTGATCGCGCAGGTCCGCCAAGGCGGGCATGGCCTCCTCGGCGGCCTGCCTCCAGTGGTCGTCGGGGTCGTGCAGGTAGACGACGTCCAGACGGTCCAGACCCATGCGCTCCAAGGTCCCCTCGATGGAGCGGAGCACCCCGTCACGGCTGAAGTCCCACTGCCTGCGCAAATCGTCCCGCACCACGAACCCCTCGTCATCGACGCCGCGAGGCCGCTCGTTGGGGACGAGCAGGCGGCCGACCTTCGAGGAGACGACGTACGCCTCACGCGGCCGGCCCCGCAACGCCGCGCCCAGCCGCTGTTCGGAGAGACCGAGTCCGTAGTGCGGTGCCGTGTCGAAAGAGCGGATGCCGGCTTCCCAGGCGGTGTCGACCGCGGCCTCGGCGTCGCGAGCGGAGGTGACTCGGTAGAGGTTGCCGATGCCGGAGGCCCCGAAGCCGAGTTCGGTGAGCTCGACAGAGGTGTTCGTGATCTTCCGGCGTCCGATGGACTGTCTCAAGGGTGCTCCTCGGGAGTGCGGGTGATGCGGGCCGCTGCACGACCGGTCAGCGCGTGACGGCGGCCGAGCCGCCCTCGACGAGTGCCTCGACCTCGGTGAGGGAGGCCATGGAGACGTCCCCCGGGGTGGTCATGACGAGGGCTCCGTGGGCCGTGCCGTAGGCGAGGGCACGCTCCAGGGAGGCGCCCGTGAGCAGTCCGTGGATCAGGCCGGCGGCGAAGGCGTCGCCGGAGCCGATGCGGTCCAGTACGTGCAGAGCGGACATCCTCGGGCCGGGGACGAACCCCGCCTGCGCGGACCAGGCCGCCGACGCCCAGTCGTTCACACCCGCGGAGGGGACCTCCCGCAGCGTCGTCGCGAGAACCTGGGCCGCGGGGACCTTGCCGGCCACCTCCGCGAGGGCGTCCGGTACCCCCTCGGGAGGGACACGTACATCGCCCGGGTACCGCCCGGTCAGACCCAGTGCGCCCACCACGACGTCCGCATGGCGGGCGAGCCGCAGGTCGACCTCGCGTGCCCGTTCGGCACCGCCCCGGCCGTCCCACAGGCTCGGGCGGTAGTTGGGGTCGTAGGAAACCGTGACGCCGTACCGGCGTGCGGCCGCCATGGCCTCGTCCGCCACGTCCACCGTGGTCTGCGACAGCCCCGCGAAGACACCGCCCGTGTGGAACCAGCGTGGGCCCGAGGCGAAGACCGCGTCCCAGTCCACGTCCCCCTTCCGCAGCTGGGAGACGGCCGTGTTCGCGCGGTCGCTGACGCCCAGCGCACCGCGCACTCCGAAGCCGCGCTCGACGAAGTTGAGCCCGTTGCGAGCGGTACGGCCGATGCCGTCACCCGGCACCCAGCGGATCAGCGAAGTGCCGACGCCACCCTGCAGGATCAGGTCCTCCACGAGTCGGCCCACCGGATTGTCGACCAGGGCCGTTACGACGGCCGTGCGCAGGCCGAAACAGCGCCGTAGACCTCGTACGACGTTGTACTCGCCGCCGCCCTCCCAGACCTGGAAGGTCCGGGCGGTGCGGATCCGGCCCTCGCCCGGGTCGAAGCGGAGCATCACCTCGCCCAGCGCGATGACGTCGGCGCCTTGGACGGTCACCGCTCGCTCCTGTCCACGGCGGCGGCCGTCATCCGGCGGATCTCCGCGTAGTCCCCGCGCTCCAGGTGCGCGGGCGTCGCCATCCAGCTGCCGCCGACGGCGAGAACGGCGGGTTCGGCGAGATAGTCGGCAAGGCGGTCCTCGCCGATGCCGCCGGTCGGTACGAAGCGCATCTGCGGGAAGGGAGCCCCGAGCGACCGAAGCATCCGCAGGCCGCCGAGCGGCTCGGCGGGGAACAGCTTGACGGTGTCGAGGCCTGCCTTCAGGGCGAGCATCAGCTCGGTGGCGGTGGCGATGCCCGGCACCACGGGCACCCCCAGCTCCCGGCCCTTCGCGACGACCTCCTCGTCGAAGCCCGGCGAGACCAGGAAGCGGGCCCCCGCCGCCACGGCCCGTTCCGCCTGCTCGGGGGTGAGGACCGTGCCGGCGCCGACGGTCAGCCCGCCGTGCGCGGCCATCGCCTTGAGCGCGTGCTCCGCGTCGGGGGTGCGGAAGGTGACCAATGCCTCGCCACGGCGCATTGCCTGCCACAGTTCAGACCTACGGCTCTCCGCGAGAGCCACCGTGGCGAAAGTGGCGCTGCTGACCTTCCCTCC
>NZ_JBEXDZ010000273.1:0-6304 GCF_040606085.1 Streptomyces sp. NPDC005485
GCCGGATCGCCGATCCGGCCGGCGGGGGCCGCACAAGCGTCGACGAATCACCGTGGACGCTGAGGCGCATCCCCATCCCGCACGCGCCGTGTACCGCCGCGGTGACCAGTACTTCGAAGCCCTTGAACAGCACTTCCTGCCAGGCGAGTTCGTCGTGGTTCATGCCCTCGACGTCGACGCCGGCGGTCCGGTTCAGCCCGCCCCCTCGGGACATGACGGAGCGTCATGCCCGGCGTATCACGGCGGGGATGTACCGCGGCTCGTGGTCTGGAATCGAACACACCCTCAGGCCGTGACGGCTCCCTGTGATCGCAGGGAGCCTCGCTCAAACCGCCCGGGCCACCGCCACCAGTTCCCACTGATGGAGTCAATCGCCTGCAGGTGGGGAGGCAGGCTGGCGCAGCAGCCACTGTCCGAACGTCCGCCGTGCGCGCCGCACCACGACGTGGCCGTGGGTCGTCGTGCCGACCAGCTCCACGCGCAGCGTGATAGGCGTCCCGGGGTCTGGAGCCTGACGAATCTTGATCTTGCTGTGTACGAGGCTCAGGGCACCGGTATCGACCTCGATGCCCGGCTTGGTGATCAGCGTCAGCTTCTTGCCGGCCGTGTTCATGTCGATCCGTAAGGTGTCCTGCGTGATCACTGCCTGAGTGAAGTCGAGCGTCACCTCACACCACGCCGTGGCCAGCTCCAGTCTCCGCGGCACCACCCAGCGCCCCTCGCGTCTGACCGCACCACTGTGAATGCCCTCGATGCGGAGTACGTCCTTGACCTCCGCTACAGCGGTGCCGGTCGAAGCGGACACGGCCGGCAGGTCAGCCGTCAGTGCGGTGAGCTCTCTGACGGTGCGTGCCGACAGGGCGGCTTCCAGGCGTTCGTCCAACTCGTCCGCGGTCAGCAGGCCGTCCCCCGCCGCGATGCGCAGCACGTCCACGACGCGGTCCCGGTCCGCATGAGATGCCCTCAGCTCGGGTGACGAGTCGGGGCTTGTGCGCTTCCCGGTGGGCGAGATCTCTCCCGGCATACTTCCGTCCTGGTCCCTGGTTCTGTCGAACGTCTCCGTGCGACGCAGGCAGCGGCGCGAGAAGAAGACTAGCGCTATATCGCGACATGGATCCCGGCTGGACCTCATCACGAAGAGGCGGTGGGCGGCGTCGATTCACGGCAAGCGCCAGCCACCCATCATGCCGAGACCCAGGGTCTCCACATGGGTGCTGCCTACGCCCGTTTCACGGCCCGCTGTTGATGGCGCTCCCTCGAAACGGCTCGTGAGACAGTCGGGCACGGCTCACCGATCGTCACTGCGGAGAAGGATTCATGAGAGCGGTGCCGGCCGTCATCGGCCGTGATGAGTTCGACGTCCTGGTCGTCGGGACCGACTACCACGATGACCAGGCATGGCAGGACGTGACGGCGGCGCTGACGGAGCCCTGGGGAGACAGGCAGTACGAGGCACGCGTCCACTTCATGGACGACCCGGCCTGGGCAGGAGCGACCATTGACGAGGCGCTGAATGCGGTCTGCGCCGACGAGAACCTGGCCGTTGTCTTCCTAGTACTCCAGTCGTAGATCGCAACCTGACACGGCGTCATCTACGTCGAATTGGCTGACGAGGATGATGACGGCCGGGTGCATCGGCATGTTCTGGATCTACTGTTTGCCCAGCGGATGCCCCAGTTGGCTCGACTTCACGGCTGGGTGCGGCGCTCCGCGGCGTCGAACGCGGGCGCGAGCGGGGCCAATGCTGCGCGGAGTTGGTCGAGCAGTGAGCCGGAGGGCACGACCAGTCCTCCGGCGCCGAAACTCCCGGCGGCCCCCGCGTTCCCGGTCGGCTGGAGCCAGCCTTCCAACGCGATGCGAACCGCCGCGGCCACGCTTGCCGCGAGAACGCGGGCTGTGTGCGCTCCGGCGTCACCCAGGCGTTCGGTGATCACCGCCGCGAGAGGGGGCTCAATGTCGGCGGTGGTCTCGAGGAACGCGTTACGCAGCGCGGTCCGGGTGGTGATCAGCAGAAGTGCCTCGTGTTCGCGCTCACCGGTGTTCATGTACTGCTCGACCACTGCTTCGGTGATGGCGTCAGCCAGGCGCACTCCTGCGGGCCGGGCCGCGACCGTCGCCGCGATCCGCGCGTCCCGGTCAGCGGTGACAGCGGAGACGATCGCCTGCTCGCGACTGGCGAAGTAGTTGTTGTAGGTGCGCGGCGAGACCCCGGCCGCCTCGGCAATGTCCTCGACCCTCACCTGGTCCGGTCCGTGCTCCACGGCCAGGCGCAGGGCCGCCTCGCGTAGCGCCTCCCGGGTCGCCTGTTTCTTCCGCTCCCGCAGCCCTGGTGGTGGTGTCGTCACGGTGTCAGCGTTCCACACAGGACTGCGTGCCCGCAAACTTGCGTGCACGCACTTTTCCTGTAAGCCTCGACCCGACCGAGACCGGCAGAGAGGACGTCACGTGCGAGCCAGAGGAATGACCTACGACACCGGATTCGTCGTACACGGCCAGACATCCCGCGAGCACTTCGACCTTGCGGTGGTCCGGCGCGAACTCACCATCATCCGCGACGACCTGCACTGCAACGCGGTCCAGATCATCGGCGGCGACCCGGACCGACTGGAGCTGGCCGCCGGTGCCGCCGCCGAGCTCGGCCTGGAGGTCTGGTTCTCGCCCTATCCACTGGAGCTGGATCCGGAGCAGATCTTCACGCTCTTCCGCGACTGCGCCGAGCGAGCAGAACGGCTCCGGCAGCAGGGGGCCGCAGTCGTGTTCGTCGCAGGGACCGAGGTGAGTGTGATGAACCGCGGGTTCCTGCCCGGGGAGAGCCCCGAGAGGCGGGTCGAGCAGCTGATGAGCCAACCCGAGCGGCGGGCCGAAGCGATGCGCGAGCTCGGCGTGCGCATCAACGCATTCCTCCGCGACGCCGCAGCCACGGTCCGCGAGCGCTTCCAGGGCAAACTCACCTATGCATCCATCCAGTTCGAGCAGGTCGACTGGACTCCCTTCGACATCGTGACGTTCGAGCTGATCCGCTCCGCCGAGGTCGCCGACCGATTCCGGGACGCGGTGCGCACTCTGGCCCAGGGCCCGAAGCCGCTCGCTATCACCGGGTTCGGCACCGCGGCTTACCGCGGCGCGGGAGACCGCGGTGGGCGGGTGCTGGAAGTGGTCGAGCACGACCCAGAGACCAAGGCCCCTGTACGGCTCAACGGCATATACGAGCGTGACGAGGCCGGCCAGGCCGCGTATCTGAGCGAGCTGCTGGAGATCTTCGAGACCGAGGGCGTGGACAGCGCGTTCGTGTTCTTGTTCGCCTTGCCTGGCTACCCGCACCGCCCTGACGGCGACCCCAGGGACGATCTGGACCGGGCTGGCCTGGGCATCGTCAAACTCCTCGAAGGGCACCGGGGGCAGACCTACCCCGACATGGAATGGGAACCCAAGGCCGCCTTCGCGGCAGTGGCGCAGCGGTATCGGAGGTGACAGGCCCCGCCACGGTGACCACGGTTCGGGATCTGCACTGCGGCGCAGTGCAGATCCCGAGCAGATGGAAGCGGCATTCGCCGAACTCGCCGCAGATCTCGCGCCGGTCCACCGCCGCCGCGACCTGCGGGCCAACGGTGTGTTGTACCTGCGCGGGTTACTGATGCCGGGCGCTGCGGGCAACTGCTGGTCGATCGCGGAGGCAGTCGGCCTGGACCGGCCCTATCGCCTGCACCATCTGCTCGAACGCGCCTGCTGGGAGGAGGACGCCGCGAGAGATGTGGTGCGCGCGTTCCTGACCCGGCACCTCGGCGCCGACGGCGGAATCCTGATCTTCGACGAGACGGGGCAGGCGAAGAAGGGGACGAAGACCGCGGCCGTGGGTCGGCAGTATTCCGGCACGATGGGCAGGGTTGAAAACGTGATCGTCGCGGTGTACACGACGTACGCGACCAAGCGGGGCCACGCCCTCATCGATCGGGACCTGTACGTGCAGGCCGACTGGTTCGCCGATCCCGCGCGGATGGCGACGGCGGGATTCCCTAAGGATCACGCATTTGCCACCAAGCCGGCGCTCGCCCTCGAGCAGGCGAAACGGGCGCTGGTCGCCGGGATCAGACCGGAGTGGGCGACCGGGGACGAGGTGTACGGGCGCAGCCGGGAGTTGCGCGAGTTCTTGGAAGGCGCTGGCATCGGCTATGTGTTCGCAGTGCCCGTCGACCACCAGTTCACCACCTCCGGCGGCCGGCGCATGCGCGCGGGCCAGGTACTGCACCTGGTCGAGCCGGACGGGTGGAACCGCCGCTCGTGTGGAGCGGGCGCGAAAGGCCAGCGCTACTACGACTGGGCGTGGATCGCCACCGACCACCCGCGCCGATGGCTGCTCATCCGCCGCTCCATCGCCGACCCGAGCGACATCGCGTACTTCTACGCCTACGCGCCCGAGGGCCATCCCTGTCCCCTGACCGACCTGGTCAAGATCGCCGGGATGAGATGGAAGGTGGAGGACGACTTCCAGGACTCGAAATCCACTGTCTCACTCGACCAGACCCAGGTCAGGCGCTATCGGGCGTGGAAACGCCACGTCACCATGGCCATGGCGGCCCTCGCCCTGCTCGCCGTGCTCGCGGCCATCGACAAGGCTAGCCACCCCGCCCCCATACTGCCCGACGATCCCGACCAGGCCCCGCCGACGGAGTGCGGCGCGATCGCGCTGACCGTCCCCGAGGCCCAGCGACTGTTTCACCTGTTCACCACGCGCATCCGTGACTTACCGCCGTCGACCATGCGCGCCCGGATCGCCCGGCATTTGAACTGGTCCGACTGGCGACGACGCCACCAGGCCCGAGCCCGCTGGCACCACTATCGAACCCGACTCGCTCTCGATGCATGACACCACGTCAGGTCGCGATCTACGACTGGAGTACTAGCCGACCGGACCACCATGCAAGCTGAGAGCCACGCGTTGCTGGCGGTCACCACGCTGACGCGAGAGGAGTGCGTGGATGACGAGGACTGCGAGCAACTGACCGAGTTCGGCGGTGAGTTCCGCGCCGTCCTCGCGGGGGTTCACGACGTCCACGCCAATCTGAGCATCGGCAACCTGGGCTTCGAGGAGTACACCGCATGCCTCACGCCGCCTGCGCGAGAGCGGCTGAGATGACCTCTGCGATCTGCTGCGGAGCCTCGTCCGGTAGGAAGAAGACTGAACCGGGAAGCGTCACCAACGTCACGTTGGGGGCGGCCTCGAGTGTTGCCCGCTCGGCGTCGGTGAGGCCGCCGTCGCCCTTCTCGGCGTGGACCACCCACGCCGGGTTGTTCAATGAGGCGAGGTCGGCTGCCGGGTCACGATCCGCGGCGAGGTAGTCGAGATACTCGCCGCACAGGGGGACCGTATCGGCGGCCCGGTTCCTCTTGAGGTCCTCGATCAGCTCCTTCTTGTGTGCCGGATCGGTCTTGGCGGATCTCGCCATAAGCGGCATCAGCTGGATCAGCAGGGCCATTGGCCATTTGCCGACCTTCTGTGAGGCCCGCACGACGGTGCGGAAGAATCGGGCCTCGTCCGCCGTGGTCAGGCTGATCCCGAGCAACACGACGGGGCCGTGGAACTGGCCCGACCGCACCATGTCCAGGGCCACCGTCGCCCCGAGTGAGAAGCCAACGACCACGTCGCAATCGTGTGTCTTGGCGAGCTCGCCGGCTTGGCGGGCCAGGGCGGGGATGGACACGTCTTTGGACGGTGGTGCGCCAGCGTTACCTGGCATGGTCGTGGCCACCAAGCGGGCACCGGCAAGTGCAGGATCAGCCATAACGAGGTTGAACGACCGTGCTGCGCAGGCACCGCCCGGCAGGAGCAGAACTGATCGGTCCGCGTCATGTGACCCCGCGGTCAGAACTTCCCAAGGATCCCTCATGGCTGCCTCCATTAGAACGGTACGCCCGACGTCCCCCCGCTGCCTTCCGCAGGTCTTCGGTCTGCGCCACCGACAGCAGTCCGTGGCTGCCGGCGGAGACCAGGTCGCCGTATGGGGCGGCGGGTCCGTGAACTGAGGCCGGGCTTCTTGGTGATCACGGGCTTGGCCGGCAGCAGCAATGCACCGATCAGGGCGGGGGCCGCGAAGACGACGTTCACGTACATCACGCAGCGCCACGACGCCCATTCGGTGACATGCCGCCGAGCAGCAGCCCGAGCGCGCCGCTTCTTGCTGTGCCTTGGGCAGCGCGATGTTCACGACGGTCGCATCGAGCATGACCGTCGTTGCGGGGCGGCGTCTGCGGCGACCGCTGCTGTCACCTCACGGCCCTTGGCCTCCGGGGCGGCCCCGAGGCGGGC
>NZ_JBEXDZ010000274.1:0-6244 GCF_040606085.1 Streptomyces sp. NPDC005485
TGGACGACCTCGTCGTGGGAGATGGGCAGGACGTAGTTCTCGCTGTAGGCGTACACCATCGAGAAGGTCATCTCGTTGTGGTGATAGCGGCGGTGCACCGGCTCGTGCTGGGCGTAGCCGAGCGAGTCGTGCATCCAGCCCATGTTCCACTTCAGCCCGAAACCGAGCCCGCCGAAGCCGCCGGGGCCGGTGTGATGGGTGGCCCGGGTGACGCCGTCCCAGGCGGTGGACTCCTCCGCGATGGTGATCACGCCGGGGTTGCGCCGGTAGACGGTGGCGTTCATCTCCTGGAGGAAGGCGACGGCATCGAGGTTCTCGCGGCCGCCGTGTTCGTTGGGGGTCCACTGGCCGGGTTCGCGGGAGTAGTCGAGGTAGAGCATGGAGGCGACGGCGTCCACGCGCAGGCCGTCGATGTGGAACTCCTCGCACCAGTAGACGGCGTTGGCGACGAGGAAGTTGCGTACTTCGCGGCGGCCGTAGTCGAATTCGAGGGTGCCCCAGTCGGGGTGGGCGGCGCGCAGCGGGTCCTCGTGTTCGTACAGGGGGCGTCCGTCGAACTCGGCGAGGGCCCAGTCGTCGCGGGGGAAGTGGGCGGGGACCCAGTCCATGAGGACGCCGATGCCGGCCTGGTGGAGGGCGTCGACGAGGTGTTTGAAGTCGTCGGGGGTGCCCAGGCGGGCGGTGGGGGCGTAGAAGCCGGTGACCTGGTAGCCCCAGGAGCCGCCGAAGGGGTGCTCGGCGACCGGCATCAGTTCGACGTGGGTGAAGCCCAGGTCGGCGACGTAGGCGGGCAGCTGATCCGCGAGCTGACGATACGTCAGACCTGGTCGCCAGGACGGCAGATGGACCTCGTAGACGGAGAACGGCGCCTCGTGCACCGGACGGCCCGCCCGCCGGTCCATCCAGTCCTCGTCCCGCCATGTGTGGTGCGAGGCGTGCACGACCGAGGACGTGTTGGGCGGCACCTCGGTGCGGCGCGCCACCGGGTCGGCGCGCAGGGTGTGCGTGCCGTCGGGGCGCGTGATGTCGAACTTGTACAGCTCGCCCTCGCCGATCGACGGCACGAACAGCTCCCACACCCCGGAGCCGCCGAGCGAACGCATCGGATATCCCGTGCCGTCCCAGAAGTTGAAGGTGCCCGCCAGCCGTACGCCCCGCGCGTTCGGCGCCCACACCGTGAAGCGGGTGCCCGTCACACCCTGGTGCGCCATCGGCTCGGCACCCAGCGCCTTCCACAACTGCTCGTGGCGTCCCTCGCCGAGCAGATGCAGGTCGAACCCGCTGATCGCGGGCAGGAAGCGGTAGGCGTCCTCGGTCTCCAGGACCGAGCCCTCGTAGGCGATCTCCAGCCGGTAGGCCTCCGGGACCGCGCGCAGCGGAAGCACCCCCGAGAAGAAGCCGTCCCCGTCGTCGCGCAGTTCGGCCCGAAGCTCGTCCATGACGACGGTCACCGACAGCGCGTAGGGGCGCAGCGCGCGGAACGCCACACCCTCCGGCACCGGGTGTGCGCCCAGTACGCCGTGCGGGTCGTGGTGCGTGCCGCCGAGCAGCCGCTCGCGGTCCTCGGGCTCCAGGACGGCGGAGCCGTTGCCGACCACCACCGGCTCGGCCACCCGGGGCTGTGCACGCTTCTCGACCACCGTCTTCTTGACCGCCGTCTTCTTGGCGGGCTCCTTCTTCGCGACTGCCTTCTTCGCGGGCGTCTTCTTCGCGATGGCCTTCTCGGCCGCCGGTTTCCCACCGGCGGTCTTCTTCACCGCGGCCTTCTTCGCCACCGTCTTCTTCGGCACCGGCTCTTTCGCCGCGGCCTTCTTGGCCGGCGCCTTCCTGGCCACCGCCTTCTCGGCGCCGGCTGTCTTCTTCTTCGCGCTCGCCGCCGCCTTCTTCGGCGTCGCCGCGGTCTTCTTCGCGCTCGTGCCGTTCTTCTCGGGGCTGTCGTCGGACGGGGGGCGGGGGGTCACGGGCAGGGCCTCCTCGGCAGGGGGTGTCGCGGTCGGGCGGGTCAGAGGGCGTGCTCGGGAGCGCCGTCGTCCGCGGCGAGCCTGCGCACCGCGGCCATCGGCACCGGAAGCCAGTCGGGCCGGTGCCGGGCCTCGTACAGGACTTCGTAGATCGCCTTGTCGGTCTCGTACGCGCGCAGCAGTACGGGATCGGTGCGCGGGTCGCGCCCGCTGACCTCGGCGTATCCGGTGCAGTACGCGGCCCGGCAGGCGTCGGCCCAGCCGGGCGCCGGGGAGTGCCCCGACAGGGCGGCGTAGTCGAAGGAGCGGAGCATGCCCGCGATGTCACGGACCGGTGGCTGCGGCATCCGGCGCTCGGCGAGCGGCTTGGACGGCTCGCCTTCGAAGTCGATCAGCGACCAGGCGCCGTCGGGCGAGCGCAGGCACTGCCCGAGGTGCAGGTCGCCATGGATGCGCTGGGCGGTCCAGGTGCGCCCCTCGGCGGCGAGGTCGGCCAGCGCCTCGAAAGCGGTGCGCAGGCCCGGGGCGTACCTCCGCAGCGCGGGCACCGCCTGCGCGACGACCTCCAGACGGTCGGTCATGCCGTCGACCAGCAACTGCATCTGGGCGTGGCCGAGCGTGACGGTGGGCAGCGCGCGGGCGAGCGCCGTGTGCACCTCGGCCGTGGCCCGGCCCAGCGCGTGTGCCTCCGCGCCGAAGTCCTCGCCCTTGGCCAGCTCGCGCAGGGCCAGCTCCCAGCCGTCGGCCGCGCCCTGGAGGAAGGGCTGCAGCACACCGAGGACATAGGTCTCGTCGCCGGTGTCCTCGACCTCCGCCCGCAGCCATGCCGCCGGTGCGGGCACCCGGGGGCAGCCCTGCCGGGCGAGGGCCAGCGGCAGTTCGAGGTCCGGGTTGATCCCCGGCACGATCCGGCGCAGCAGCTTCAGGATGAACGTATCTCCGTACACGAGCGAGGAGTTGGACTGTTCCGACGTCACCAGCCGGGGCACCAGATCACTGCGGATCTCCCGCTGCCGGTCGCCCTCGAAGCGCAGCGCGCCGATGCGGGACTGCGTGCGCAGCGCTTCGAGGAGCACTCCGCCGGGCCGTGGGTCGTGCAGCGCCTCGTACACCGTGCGCCCGGCCAGCGGTCCTTCCTTGAGGTGCCCGATCAGCGCGGGCGCCAGCCGCGGTGGCAGTGCCTCGCGTACGCCGATCAGCAACTGGTAGCAGTCGGCGGGATGGGAGAGGGCACCCTGCGCGGGGGTCGGCGGCTGATGAGCGCGTACGAGCAGGTGGTACAGGCCGAGCTGGGTGTCCGCGGGCAGCAGCTCGGTGGCCGCGACCAGCGAGAACCCGCTGACCGGCCGCCCCTTGCCCGCGAACCAGCGCTGTCGCGGCAGCCACTCCCGCAACAGCGGGTCCAGCGACGCGAGCAGACCGGGAGGTGCGGCAGAGCGAGGTGCGCCGGCGGATCGTGTGACTGCTTCCGACATGGCGTCGCGTCCTTTCCCCGGGAGACTCGGGGTGTTACTGATGCGTGCCCAGGGCGGGACGGTGAAAACCGCCCCGCCCTGCCTTCTACGCAGCGTCCTTGCGGAGCCGGAACCAGTAGAAGCCGTGGCCTGCCAGGGTGAGCAGGTACGGGAGCTCCCCGATGGCGGGGAAGCGGACGCCGCCGATCAGCTCGACCGGGTGGCGGCCGTTGAAGGCGCTCAGATCCAGCTCGGTGGGCTGGGCGAAGCGGGAGAAGTTGTGCACGCACAGGACGAGATCGTCCTTGTACTCCCGCAGGAACGCGATCACCGCCGGGTTGGAGGACAGCAGTTCCGTGTACGACCCGAGGCCGAACGCCTTGTTCTGCTTACGGATCTCGATCATCCGCCGGGTCCAGTGCAGCAGGCTCGACGGCGAGGACATGGACGCCTCGACGTTGGTGACCTGGTAGCCGTAGACCGGATCCATGATCGTGGGCAGGAAGAGACGACCCGGGTCGCACGAGGAGAACCCCGCGTTCCTGTCCGGGGTCCACTGCATCGGCGTACGCACGGCATCGCGGTCGCCGAGCCAGATGTTGTCGCCCATGCCGATCTCGTCGCCGTAGTAGAGGATCGGCGAACCGGGCAGGGACAGCAGCAGGGCGGTGAACAGTTCGATCTGGTTGCGGTCGTTGTCCAGCAGGGGGGCCAGCCGCCGGCGGATGCCGATGTTGGCGCGCATACGCGGGTCCTTGGCGTACTCCGCGTACATGTAGTCGCGTTCCTCGTCGGTGACCATTTCCAGCGTCAGCTCGTCGTGGTTGCGCAGGAAGATGCCCCACTGGCAGTTGTTGGGGATGGCCGGGGTCTTGGCGAGGATTTCCGAGACGGGGTAGCGCGATTCACGGCGTACGGCCATGAAGATGCGCGGCATCACCGGGAAGTGGAAGGCCATGTGGCACTCGTCGCCGCCGGAGGGGAAGTCGCCGAAGTAGTCGACGACGTCCTCGGGCCACTGGTTCGCCTCCGCGAGCAGCACCGTGTCCGGATAGTGCGTGTCGATCTCCTTGCGGACCCGCTTGAGGAACTCGTGGGTCTGCGGGAGGTTCTCGCAGTTGGTCCCCTCCACCTGGTAGAGGTACGGTACCGCGTCCAGCCGGAAGCCGTCGATGCCCAGGTCCAGCCAGAACCGCAGCGCGGAGACGATCTCCTCCTGCACGGCCGGGTTCTCGTAGTTCAGGTCGGGCTGGTGGGAGAAGAAGCGGTGCCAGTAGTACTGCTTGCGGACCGGGTCGAAGGTCCAGTTGGAGGCCTCGGTGTCGACGAAGATGATCCGGGCGTCCTGGTACTGCTTGTCGTCGTCGGCCCAGACGTAGTAGTCGCCGTAGGGGCCGGTGGGGTCGTTCCTGGACTCCTGGAACCACGGGTGCTGGTCGCTGGTGTGGTTCATGACGAAGTCGATGATCACGCGCATGCCGCGCTGGTGGGCGGCGTCCACGAACTCGACGAAGTCGGCGAGGTCGCCGAACTCGGGCAGCACCGCGGTGTAGTCGGAGACGTCGTAGCCGCCGTCGCGGAGCGGGGACTTGAAGAACGGCGGCAGCCACAGGCAGTCGACGCCGAGCCACTGCAGGTAGTCGAGTTTGGCGGTGAGGCCCTTGAGGTCGCCGACACCGTCGCCGTTGCTGTCCTGGAAGGAGCGGACCAGCACCTCGTAGAAGACGGCGCGTTTGAACCACTCCGGGTCCCGGTCCTTGGCGGGGGTGTCCTCGAAGGTGTCCGGGACGGGCTCGTTGACGATCATGTTGTGGGTGACCCTCCGATCTGCGGTGAGGACGGTCGCAGGACGGTCAGGATGTGCGCGGGCCGGTGGCCCGGTTCGAGGCGCACATAGTTCGCCCTGCCCCAGTGATAGGTCTCGCCGGTGAGCTCGTCGCGCACCGGCACGGACTCGTGCCAGTCCAGGCCGAGTTGCGGCATGTCCAACGAGACCGTGGCCTCCTGGGTGTGGTGGGGGTCGAGGTTGACCACCACCACAACCGTGTTCGAACCGCCGACGTCCGCCACGGATTTCGAGTACGCGATCACCTCTTCCTTGTCCGTGTGGTGGAAGTGGAGATCGCGCAGCTGCCGCAGCGCCGGACTGCGCCGCCTGATCGCGTTGAGCGCGCCTATCAATGGCGCGATGCTACGTCCCTCGCGCTCGGCCGACTCCCAGTCGCGCGGACGCAGTTGGTACTTCTCGGAGTGCAGGTACTCCTCGCTGCCCTCGCGCAGGGCACGGTTCTCGCAGAGTTCGAAGCCGCTGTACACGCCCCACGTCGGAGACAGGGTGGCCGCGAGCACCGCCCGCAGCTCGAAGGCGGGACGCCCGCCGTGCTGCAGGAACTCGTGGAGGATGTCGGGGGTGTTGACGAAGAAGTTGGGCCGCATGTACGCGGCCGCCTCGCCCGACAGCTCGGTCAGGTAGTCGGTCAGCTCCTGCTTGGTGTTGCGCCAGGTGAAGTAGGTGTACGACTGCTGGAAGCCGATCGCCGCGAGGGTGTGCATCATCGCGGGGCGGGTGAACGCCTCGGCGAGGAAGATCACGTCCGGGTCGGTGCGGTTGATGTCCGCGATGACCTTCTCCCAGAACACCACCGGTTTGGTGTGCGGGTTGTCCACGCGGAAGATCCGCACGCCGTGGGACATCCAGTGCCGCAGGATGCGCACGGTCTCCTCGATCAGGCCCGGCATGTCCTCGTCGAAGGCGATCGGGTAGATGTCCTGGTACTTCTTGGGCGGGTTCTCCGCGTAGGCGATCGTGCCGTCGGCGCGGTGGTGGAA
>NZ_JBEXDZ010000275.1:0-6122 GCF_040606085.1 Streptomyces sp. NPDC005485
CCCCCCCACCCCACCCCCCCCCCCCAACAACCCCGGGGGGGGGGGCCCCTGGCACCACCCGGGGCCACCCCTCGCCGCAACAAGCCGGGCGGACTAGCCGAGCGGCAGCCCCTTCAGCGGCAGCTGCTCCGTCGGCAGCCCACCCTTGGTCACCGCATCCGTCGGAAGCCCACCCTTCGTCGCGGTCGACGCCGTGTCGCCGAGCAGGCCGCCGGCCTGGCCCGCAGTGTCACCGGCCACCTTCTGCGCGGCCGGTGTCGCCGTCTTCGCTGCCTTGCCGCCGGTCTTGCCCGCGGCGGGCACCGTCTTCTTGACCGCCTTGCTGCCGGCGTCACCCGCGAGGCCGGTGGCGTTCTGGGCGGCACCGTCGACGGTGTTGCCGACCTGCGCGCCGTCCAGGGCGGTCAGGCCGCCGAGGTTGGGAGTGGCCGGCAGTTCGGTCGCCGCGCTGGCGGAGCCGGCCGCACCGACCCCGGCTGCCGCTCCCGCTGCGATGAGCAGCGCGGCACGGGCGATCCGGCGGGTCAGGGGGAGGGACATGATGCTCCTTAGACGGGAGAGAACGTGGTCGCGCCCGATTCCGGATGGTGATCGTCCGGGCTCGGACGCAGTGACTACCGCTCGAAGCCCGCGAAGGTTGCGGCGGGCCAACGTAAAGAGTTGGCAATGCGTCGCATTATCATCTGCGGATAAAAACGGGCATAAGGCGCCCGGTCAAAAAATCTGCCGAATCCTTACGGCCCTTTGTTTTCAAGGGATTCGACGGATGCGGGAGTGAGCGCGCGAAAAGCTGCACGCACCGCCGAACCGACAGGGCGTGGGTACTCCCGAAGAGTGAAGACCCGTACTACTGCCCGGTGACGATTCGGACCACGGCGTCGGCCTTCGCGCCGCCGGACTTCCCGGGCGCGGCACTGCGCCACTTGCTGTCGGTGTTCCCGGCCGTCCACACCCGGCCCGCGTACGAGACCCGGACGATGTGCAGCGCCGAGGAGTTGGCCACGGCCCAGTGCGCCAGCTCCCAGCCGCGCTGAGCGAGCGTGGTCCCGGCCGTGGTCTGCGTGGGCACGGGGACGGTCACGGTGCGGTCCGAACCGCTGCCGTCCGACGTCGAAGGCGAGGGGCTCGGCGACGGGGACGCGGCGGCCCCGGCGCCCACTTCCTCGCCGGCCTCCTGCAGCACGTCGCGCCCGAAGTCCCGGACGAGCGCGGTGCGCACCGAGTCCGCGCCGCCGGTCCGGTCCGCGCCGGGCCGCCCGTCACAGGTCAGGGTGGCCGCCGCCCGGCCGGTCAGGGCCGTGGCGAGCAGCGTGGCGTCCGGCTCGTGCTTCGCGTACGCCTGCGGGTAGCCGCTGCGCTGCACGCGCTGCGCGGCGACCGTGAGCGGCAGCCGCGAGTACCCGGTCACCTTGGCGAGGTGCTCGTAGAAGACACCCGCCGCGTACGTCGGGTCCATGATCTGCTTCTTCGTGCCCCAGCCCTGCGAGGGGCGCTGCTGGAACAGGCCGAGCGAATCGCGGTCGCCGTGCCGGATGTTGCGCAGCCCGGACTCCTGGAGCGCGGTGGCGAGCGCGATGGTGACGGCGCGCTCGGGCATCCCGCGCGCGGTGCCGACCGCGGAGATCGCCGCCGCGTTCACCGCCTGCTCCGGAGAGAACTCGAACGACGCCCCGTCGCCCTTGCCGGAGACGACCTCGCAGCGCGGCGCACCGGTGCCGCCGGTGACGTACTGCACCGCGAGATAGCCCGCGAGGGCGAGCAGGACCACGACGGCCGCCCCGGAACGGAGGAGGCGGCCGCGCGGGAAGGAGGTGGGTGACGGCTCTGGCACGACGTACAAGGTACTGGAGGGTGCTGTCGCTGCCCCCGAGGCCTGTGGACAACCTTGGAAACCGGTCCCGCAGGCCCGGCGCGTTAGGGTCTGGGCCATGGCCGAAACCCCGCTTGACCTCACGCTGGACGCCGCGGAGCTCACCGCGCAGCTCGTCGACTTCCCCTCGGAGAGCGGCAGCGAGAAGCCGCTCGCGGACGCGATCGAGACGGCGCTGCGCGCCCTGCCGCACCTGACGGTGGACCGCTACGGCAACAACGTCGTGGCCCGTACGAACCTGGGCCGCGCCGAGCGTGTGATCCTCGCCGGGCACATCGACACCGTCCCGATCGCGGGCAACGTCCCCTCGCGTCTCGACGAGGACGGCATCCTGTGGGGCTGCGGCACCTGCGACATGAAGTCCGGCGTCGCGGTCCAGCTGCGCATCGCGGCCACGGTCCCCACGCCCAACCGGGACCTCACGTTCGTCTTCTATGACAACGAAGAGGTCGCCGGACACCTGAACGGCCTGAAGCATGTGGCCGAGGCCCACCCCGACTGGCTGGCGGGCGACTTCGCGGTCCTCCTGGAGCCGACCGACAACGAGGTGGAGGGCGGCTGTCAGGGCACCCTCAGGGTGTTCTTGAAGACCAAGGGGGAGCGGGCGCACTCCGCGCGCGCGTGGATGGGCTCCAACGCGATCCACGCGGCGGCCCCGATCCTGGCCAGGCTGGCCGCGTACGAGCCGCGCACGCCGGTCGTGGACGGCCTCCGCTTCCACGAGGGCCTCAACGCCGTGCGCATCGAGGGCGGCGTGGCCACCAACGTCATCCCCGACGCGTGCACCGTCGTCGTGAACTTCCGCTACGCACCCGACCGCAGCGAGGAGGAGGCGGAGGCCTTCGTGCGCGACTACTTCGCCGACTGCGGTGTGGAGGAGTTCGTCGTGGACGACCACACGGGCGCCGCCCGCCCCGGCCTGGACCACCCTGCCGCGGCGGCCTTCATGGCGGCCGTCGGCGGTCAGGCCCGGCCCAAGTTCGGCTGGACGGACGTCGCCCGCTTCAGCGCGCTCGGGGTGCCCGCGGTGAACTACAGCCCCGGTGACCCGCTCCTCGCCCACAAGGTCGACGAGCGCGTCCTGGCGTCACTGATCCCGCAGGCCGAGGAGAAGCTGCGGTCCTGGCTGACGTCCTGACCCCGGTGTCCCGGACGGCGGTTCATGGCGGACATGCTCACGTCCCCCCTCCGTAACCCGCGTAGATCTACGCTGGGAAGGAACCATCGCCGAGCGGAGGGAGCGCACATGGCTACCGGAGACCCCGAGGGCTCGCAGCAGCCACCGGAGGAGCAGCGTCTCGGCCCCGTCCTGCGCAGGCGGGACCAGGTGCAGGCGAGCACCACCGACCAGCGCCTGCTGGACGCGGGCGGCCCCTCCGACTGGGTGCACACCGACCCCTGGCGGGTCCTGCGCATCCAGTCGGAGTTCATCGAGGGCTTCGGCACCCTCGCCGAACTCCCGCCCGCGATCAGCGTGTTCGGCTCGGCCCGCACACCGGTGGACTCCCCGGAGTACGAGGCGGGCGTGCAACTCGGGCGCGGCCTGGTGGAGGCCGGCTTCGCCGTCATCACCGGAGGCGGCCCGGGCGCCATGGAGGCCGCCAACAAGGGCGCCTGCGAGGCGAAGGGCGTCTCCGTCGGCCTCGGCATCGAGCTCCCCTTCGAGCAGGGCCTCAACCCGTACGTCGACATCGGCCTCAACTTCCGGTACTTCTTCGTCCGCAAGATGATGTTCGTCAAGTACGCGCAGGGTTTCGTCGTCCTGCCCGGCGGACTCGGCACTCTCGACGAACTCTTCGAGGCCCTCACCCTCGTCCAGACCCAGAAGGTCACCCGCTTCCCGATCGTCCTCTTCGGCACGGAGTACTGGAGCGGCCTGGTCGACTGGCTCAAAAACACCCTCATCGCCCAGGGCAAGGCCTCCGAGAAGGACCTCCTCCTGTTCCACCTGACGGACGACGTGGACGAGGCGGTGGCGCTGGTGTCGAAGGAGGCGGGCAGGTAGAGGGTGGCTTTCAGCCCGTCCGGCGTGTGCGGACGGCCAGCCATCCCGATCCCCCACCCACCCGCTGAGGGCGGGTGTTCAGCCCGTCCGGCGTTTGAGGACGAGCGCGAAGCGCGACAAGGGGGAAAGGGGGCGAAGCCCCCAGGAGGACGGGACGGGAAGGGGCGGAGGGGCGCGAAAAAACTCCGTACCCCCCGTCCAGCCCGCCGTTAGGCGAGCCCGCGCCGGGCAACCGCCGGAGGCCGGTGCCCGGCGATGGACGCGACCATGTCGAGCACCTGCCGGGTCTCCGCGACCTCGTGCACCCGGTACACCTGCGCCCCCAGCCACGCCGACACGGCGGTCGTCGCGAGCGTCCCCACCACCCGCTCCTTGACCGGCTTGTCCAACGTCTCGCCCACGAAGTCCTTGTTGGACAGGGACACCAGCACCGGCCACCCCGTCCCGACCATCTCGCCCAGCCGCCGCGTCGCCTCAAGACTGTGCCGCGTGTTCTTCCCGAAGTCGTGCCCGGGATCGATCATCACGGACTCCCGGGGCACACCGAGCGAGACGGCCCGCTCGGCGAGTTGGAGGGTGACGCGCAGGATGTCGGCCATGACGTCGTCGTACGTGACCCGGTGCGGGCGCGTACGCGGCTCGGATTCCCCCGCGTGCGTGCACACCAGCCCCACCCGGTACCGTGCGGCGACCTCCGCCAGCCGCGGATCGACCCCTCCCCAGGCGTCGTTGAGGAGATCGGCGCCGGCCTCGCACACGGCCTCGCCGACCTCGTGACGCCAGGTGTCGACGCTGATGACCACGTCGGGGAAGCGGCGCCGCACCTCGGCGACGAAGCCGACCGTCCGCCGCGCCTCCTCCTCGGCGGTCACCTCCTCGCCGGGACCGGCCTTGACCCCGCCGATGTCGATGATGGCGGCGCCCTCGGCCACCGCCTGCTCCACGCGCGCGAGGGCGGGCTCGTCGCGGAAGGTGGCTCCCTGGTCGTAGAAGGAGTCGGGGGTCCGGTTCACGATCGCCATGATCACCGGCTCGTGTGCGCCGAATTCACGCCTGCCCAGCCTGAGCATCCCCTGTGACCTCTCCTAGTACGTGCAGCTGATGGGCCGCCTGCGACCCTAACTGTCAGACTCGCATGGCACGATCGGACCCTGACACATTCGACACCGAGCACATCGAGCGTGGGGACCCTCAGCGATGTTCATGTTCTTGTTCCTGGTCGTCGCGCTCGCCGTCGTGGTCGCCGCGGTGACCCTGGCCGTGGTCGGCGGCGGCGAGAGCGCGCCCCTGCCCGAGGTGGCGTCCGAGCGGCTCGACGATCCGCTGCCCGAGGACCGGCCGGTCAACCGCGCGGACGTGGACAACCTGCGCTTCCCGCTGGCCGCGCGCGGCTACCGCATGACGGACGTCGACGACGCGCTCGGCCGGCTCGGCGCCGAGATCGCCGAGCGGGACGACCGGATCGCCGACCTGGAGGCCGCGCTCGCCGGCGCCCGGGCGACCACCGCGCCCTCGCTGGACAAGCGCGGGGAGCACACGGAGGACGAGCACCGGTGACCGACGCTCTCGCAGGCCCGGACGGCGCGCTGCGCTGCCCCTGGGCCCTGTCGACCGAGGACTACGTGTCGTACCACGACGAGGAGTGGGCCCGCCCGGTCCACGGCGACGACGCGCTGTACGAGCGGTTGTGCCTGGAGGCCTTCCAGTCGGGCCTGTCGTGGATCACGATCCTGCGCCGCCGCCCGGGCTTCCGGATCGCCTTCGCCGACTTCAAGATCGCCTCGGTGGCGGCCTTCACGGACGCCGACAAGGAGCGCCTCCTCGCCGACGCGGGCATCATCCGCAACCGCGCCAAGATCGAGGCGACGATGGCCAACGCCCGCGCGCTGGCGGAGTGGGCGCCGGGCGAACTGGACGAGCTGATCTGGTCCTTCGCCCCCGACCCGGCCGGGCGCCCGGCACCGAAGTCCCTCGCGGACGTCCCCGCGGTGACCGACGAGTCGACCGCGCTCTCCAAGGCGCTGAAGAAGCGCGGCATCCGCTTCGTCGGCCCGACCACGGCGTACGCCCTGATGCAGGCGTGCGGCCTGGTCGACGACCACCTCACGGACTGCGTGGCCCGAGGAGGCCGCTGACCCCGGGCCAGAACACCCCCTAGGGGGTGTTTTGAAAGTCCCGCACAGCACCCACGGCGCCCGGCACGCACCCTCGCCGCACCGGCCGAAGCCCCAAGTACGTCCAGTACGA
>NZ_JBEXDZ010000276.1:0-6035 GCF_040606085.1 Streptomyces sp. NPDC005485
GGCGTGGGGTGGTGTGCCGGGGGGGGGGGGCCGCCCCCCCCCCCCCCCCCGAGCGAGGCGGCGATCATCACCAGCAGAAGGAACGAGCCTACGGCGGCGGCGCCGGCGGCGAGCAGGTGGGACTGCAGACCGCGGCGGCCGGAGGACCTGGCGAGGTGCAGCGTCAGGGGCAGGACGGGGGAACGCATGGCAGCTACTCCTGCGGGCTCAGGCGACGGTGTACTGGGTGTGGCCGCTGATGCCGCCGTCACGGACCTGAAGGATCCGGTCGCAGTGGGCGGCGACGTCCGCGTCGTGGGTGACCATGACCAGCGCGGCGCCCGTCTCCCGGGTGGCGAACGTCAGCAGCTGGACGACCTCCGTGCTGGTGCGCTGGTCCAGGGCGCCGGTGGGCTCGTCGGCGAAGACCACGTCCGGTTCGACGGCCAGGGCGCGCGCGATGGCGACCCGCTGCGCCTGCCCGCCGGAGAGCTGGCCGGGGCGACGGTGCTCCAGCCCTTCCAGACCGAGCGGCACGAACCAGCGGCGGGCGCGGACGACGGCCTCGCTGCGCGGCATGCCCTCCAGCATCAGCGGCAGTGCGACGTTCTCCTCGGCGGGCAGTTCCGGAAGCAGCTGGCCGAATTGGAACACGAACCCGAAGCGCTTGCGGCGCAACGCGCTGAGCCGGTTCTCGCCCAGCTGGTCGATGCGTTCGCCGCGCAGCAGTACCTGACCGTCGTCGGGGCGGATGATCCCCGCCAGGGTGTGCAGCAATGTGGACTTGCCGGACCCGGACGGGCCCATGATCGCCAGCGAGTCGCGCTCGCCGACCTCGACGTCCACGCCGGCCAGGGCGGTGGTGGAGCCGTACTTCTTCACGAGGCCGTGTCCGGCCAGAACGGTGCTCATGGTGTGTCGTCGCCCCTTCTCAGCGCTCGAACTTCCAGGTGACGCTCTTGGCGTCGGCCTTGGTCACGCGGACAGCGATGTCGAGCGTCTTGCCGTCGCTCTTCTTGCCTGTGCAGGTGAGGGTGGCTCCGGCGACGGCGCTGAGACCGGTCGGGCAGGTGACGTCGGAAAGCTTGTCGCCGACCCAGGGCAGAGGGTGGTACTTGCTCTCGGTGCGGCCCTCGACGATGTTCGCCGCGAGCGCCTTGTGACCGTCCACCGACGTCGTGCTGAACTCGTCCAGGCGGCTGGTCGACTCGGTGCCCGAGAGCAGAGATGTGCCGAGACCGCCCAACGCGACCACGGCGGTCACGCCGCCGACGACACCTACGAGGAACTTGCTGCGCTGCATCGCGTACTCCTGATGTCCGTGGTGAGGATGCGGCTCCACCCTCGCCCGCGGGCTCGGGCACGCGCCTCGGCCGAACGGTCAGGGTCGTGGGCCGGCCCCTCGGCCGTTCGGCTGATCCCGCCGCCGGGCGCGCTGGCCTACGGTGATCGGCATGAGATCCGTTTCCGTCCGGGGCTGCGCCCATGGCCTCGCTGTCGGTGTTCTGCTGGCGGCCTCCGTCGTCGACGTTGTTCTCTACGCCTCCGACGGGACGAGTGTCCTGCCGATGGCGAGCCCCTCCTGGCAGATCCTGGCTGTGGTACTCGTCGGGCTGGCCGCCGTGCTGTGGCCGGCCGGGCGGCGGCCCGAGTGGTTCACACCGCAACTGCGCACTGCCGTGCCCGCTCTCGCCTCGGCCCTCCTCACAGCGGCTTCGCTGCTGGTCGACGGGGAGGTCGAGTTCGGCCCGGGCGAGATCATGATCCTGCTGTGCCTGCTCTTCATCGCCGTACGCCACTGCCCGCCGCGCTGGGCCGTGGTGTGCGGCGGGCTCGACACGGGCGCGCTGCTCATCCTGCCGGTCCGCAGCGACCTGACGCTGAGCAGTGACGTGATGGGTCTGGAGATGATCGGTCTGCTGCTGGCCGGCCTCATCGCCGCACTCGCGGGCTATCTGCGGTCGATGGACTACCGTCGCACCGTCGCCGTCAGCGAGACGCGGCGCAGCGAACGCCTGGCCATCGCCGCCGACCTGCACGACTTCGTCGCCCACCACGTCACCGGCATCCTGGTGCAGACGCAGGTGGCCCGCATGATGGCAACCACCCAGCCGCAGGAACTGGACCCTGTACTGGCGGGCATCGAGCGGGCTGCGACCGAGGCCCTCGCCTCGATGCGCCGTACCGTCGGCGTCCTTCGGGACACCGGGCCCGAGGCGAGCGGCCACCGCCCGGTAGGCGACCTGGCAGGCATCGCCGAACTCATCGAGGGGTTCGCGACCCCGGGCCAGAAGGCCGTCCTGAGCCGCGACCCCGCCGTGTCCCCTGACCTCCCCCACGAGGTGCAGGCCGCGGCCTTCCGGGTCGTCCAGGAAGCGCTGACCAACATCCGGCGGCATGCGGCCGATGCCACGCACATCGAGGTCCGCCTGCAGGACGACACCGGCCGACTCGCAGTGACGGTGGCGGACGACGGCCGCGGCGGCAGTCAGCTTCCGGCGGCTGCCCATGGCGGCGGCTTCGGCCTCGTAGGCCTCATAGAGCGCGTGACCGCACTGGGCGGCGAACTGAACGCCGGACCGCGGGGCGGCGCGGGGTGGGAAGTGCGGGCGGTGCTTCCGGCGCGGAAGGCCTGAGCGGGAAGCCTGAGAGGGACGGGCTCCCTCGCTTACCAGGAGCCTCGTCGTAGTGCCGCAGGGTTCGGGCGGTCACGCCCGACATCCGGGCGACCTCCGCGATCGGCCAGTTCATCGCCGCCTACCTCATGATCGCGTCACCGGGCCGGTCTCTCCGGCCCTGGTTCAGGACGGTAGAAGCTGCCGCAGCGGCAACCGCAACCTCGCGGGCCGACGGACCGGCATGTGGTGCTATCGGGACCGGCTCACGATGAGGTGGTCGAGGCCGTCCAGGATGCGCTGCAGCCCGAAGCTGAAAGCGTGGTCGGGGTTGTGCACCCCCTGGTGAGCCGCACCCGCTGCGCTCCCGACCCGGGCGGCGAGGGGGAACCGGGCCGGATCGAAGACCTTGGCCAGAAGCGGCGCGTTGGCGGCCCACCACTGCTCGTCGGACATGGCGCTTTCCCGGGCGGCGGCCTGAGTATCGAGGTCGGCTCGGGCGACGGACTGGACGAAACCAAGGAGCAGGGTGAGGGCCGCGTCCATCTCGACGTCACCGAGGCCAAGGCCGTCGAACGCGGCCAACTCGTGTTCGTACTTGGCCATGAGCCCGGGGCCGAGCGGCGGGCGTGTGGTGGGGAGGGTCGCCACCCAGGGGTGATGCCTGTACAGATCGCGGTTCTCGCGCGCGACCGACTCCACCCTCTTACGCCACGGGACGGCCGTGTGATCGCCGCGCGGCATCTGTAGATAGGCGGCGTCCAGCATGAGGTCGAGCAGCTCTGCCTTGCCCGGAACGTACGTGTAGAGCGTCATCGGAGTGACGCCCAACTGCTGGGCAACGCTGCGCATGGTCAAGGCGTCCAGCCCACCGGAGTTGGCGAGAGCGATGGCCGCCTGGACAACGGCGTCAACCGTCAAGCCCTGCTTCGGGCCGCGCCGTGGACCACCTTGTCCGGGCTCGCGCCACAGAAGTTCCAGAGTGCGGGCCGGGTCGCCTGCGCCGCTTCGTTCCTTGACCATGCGCCCCATCATCCTCTGAGATCTTTGGCGCCCTTCACGGCTTTGGCATCCTCCAGACTATTTCTCTGTATGCTGTATAGAGTACAGCGTACAGAGATTGAGTTCGAGCTCAGGGAGAACCATGAAGATCACTTCCACCGCCGTCTCTCTGACCGTCGGCGACGTCCCGGCCTCCGCCGCATTCCTGACCAGGCATTTCGGCTTCCAGGAGGCCATGGCCGCGGAAGGCTTTGCCTCTCTGGCCCTGGAGGGCGCCGCCGACGTGATCTTTCTGCAGCGCGGCATCGAGGTCTTGCCCGAGGGCTTCAGGGATCAGCATGCCGCGGGTGTGATCATCGCGTTCACCGTGACTGACCTGGAGGCTGAATACGAGCGACTGCAAAGCGAAGGCGTCTCCATCACCATGCCGCTGCGCGAAGAGCCCTGGGGTGAGCGCCTCTTCCAGGTCACCGACCCGAACGGCGTCATCCTTCAGCTCGTTTCCTGGGCCGCACCCGACGCCGAGTGACGGCCTTGGGGCGGTCGTGGAGGTGGCGGTCGACCGGTGACGTGAGAAGTGCCGCACCGATTGCGTGAGTTGCTCGAAGGACTGGCCCTCAACCGCAGGCGGGGCGACAGCGCGCGCGACCAGCGTGGCGGGGACCGGCGACGGGTTGCAAGGGCACGACCCAAGCGGCGGCTGGTGTTCGCGGCTCCTCAACGAGAAGGGTCGCCACCTCAACCCACCGGTCAGTTCGGGCGTGAGTCCGATCGCCACAACCAGCGGAGGGCATCGGGAAGCAGGACCCCGCCGTGGTTGGGGCTGTGGCCGCCATCGCCCAGGACAAGGCGGAAGTCGTAGCCGGCTTCTGCGAGCGCGGCCGCGACGCGCAGGTTGTTGGCGAGCCAGTTCGCCTCGGATTCGTTCCAGCGCAGGTCACGATGGCCCGCTTGCATGAAGATACGCAGCGGCTTGCGCGGGAGGCGGGGGATGAGTTCGGGGTATGGGTTGCCGCCTGGCATCTGCGTGAAGCTGGACAAGTACCCGATCACCCGGCGGAATTTGTCCGGGCGCAGCCACGCCGCGGTAAACGCACAGTTCCCGCCGCTGCTGCCACCACAGATGCCCCACCGGTCGGGGTCCTCGGCAATCGAGTAGTGCTTCGTGACCTCAGGGATGATTTCTGTCAGGAGAAAGCTGACGTACCGATCGTCGAAGGCGTCGTACTCGGTGTTGCGGTTCTTGGGATCCTCGGCATCTGGCAACACACCTGGGTCGACGAACACGCCGATGGTGACCGGGATGTCACCGCGGTGGACGAGATTGTCCAGAACGATCGCGCCGCGGACCTCCCCTTCAGGGTCCAGATACCACCATCCGTCCTGGAACACCATCAGCGACGCCGGCTCCGCGGGGTCGTACTGCGCGGGCACATGCACCCAGAATTTCCGTGACGTCCCCGGGTAGATCGCGCTGTCGCTCCAGTCGAACTCGATCGTCTCGCCGACGGGTACGCCGGGCTGCACGGTGGAGTCGGGGCCATGGGCGTAGCGCACGTCCGACTGGTGAATCGGAAGCGGCTGGTAGGGCACCTCGATCGTCACGAGGGCCAACCTAGGAGAGATCACGAACGTTCTCAACGGGGTTTGGCTGCCGTCACACGGCTTGACTTCTCCATCGGGAAGCCACTGAGCAGTTCAGCCCAGCCACGTCCCCTCGCGCATGAGGACTCTGCCGCGCAGCTCCGGCTCGCCGCGCCAGGCGAACACCGTCTTCGGAGCCACACGAATATACAGAAAAGGGTCTTCCTCCGTACGTGGGTCCCATCCGAACTTTTCGGCGAACGCATCCGCGGCGTCCTCCGGCACGCTCCGATCCGAGAAGCACTCCGCCTCCCCGTGCAGGAGAACCACATCGAAGGTGTCCGGCAATGCCAGGCGCACACGGGGCTCCTTGCGCAAGTTACGCACAGTCGCGGAGGTCTCGCCGGTGCACATCCACACGGCCTGCCCGTCCCAACAGAACCACAGCGGCACTTGATGCGGGCCGTGATCCGGATGGGCCGTGGACATCCATATATCTCGTTCTGCGGAGAGCCGTTCAACAGTGTCGCGCCTGCGCTCCAGCACATCACGACGAGCGATCTCTGTGGTCTTCATGAACGCCGACCTTAGTCAGCGGTTCGGAACCGCACATGAGGCGCTGGTCCTACTCCCAGGGACCGACAGCCACTCAGCCCGCAGGCCGAGGGTGTGGTCGATTGTCACGCTCAGGCCGATCAGTTGGAGTGCTCAGTCACAACCGGCGGCTACCAAAAGGATCACCCTCTACAGCTGGCGTACTAGGCGGCGGGGCCGGGAGCCTGCTGCAACTGGGCAAGGGCCTCGGCAAGAATCCGCCAGATCTCCGCAGCCAAATCGATATTGGCATCCGCCTGC
>NZ_JBEXDZ010000277.1:0-5871 GCF_040606085.1 Streptomyces sp. NPDC005485
AAACAACTCCTCTTCATGGGCCAGGAGTTCGCCCAGGGAGCCGAATGGTCCGAGGCCCACGGCCCCGACTGGTGGCTGCTCGACCCCGCCTACGGCGCCGAGCCCGACCACCGCGGCGTACGCGACCTCGTACGCGACCTCAACACGGTGCAGCGTGCCGAACCGGCGTTGTGGGAACGGGACACGGATCCAGCCGGGTTCGCCTGGATCGCCGGCGACGCCGCCGACGACAACGTCTTCGCGTTCCTGCGCTACGACACCGACGGCTCCCCGCTGCTCGCCGTCTCCAACTTCTCCCCGGTCGTGCGGCACGAATACCGCCTCGGGGTGCCCGAGGAGATCCCCGGCTGGCGTGAGGTCCTCAACACCGACCTCGCCCGCTACGGCGGCAGCGACGTCACCAACCCCGACCCGGTCAAGGCCGAGCCGGAGGGGGCACACGGCCGACCGGCGTCTGTCCTGCTGACGCTGCCGCCCCTGGCGACGATGTGGCTGCGGCCGGCCTAGATCACGGCGAAGCCGGCTTGCCCGTCGTGTCCAACCAGGTGTGGAACAGGGCGTGGAGGTCCTTGCCGGACAGCCGTTCCGAGAGGTGGGTGAACTGGCTGGTGGTCCCGTGGCCTTCGTGGTGGTCGGCCGTCCAGGTGCGCAGGATGCGGAAGAAGGTCCTGTCCCCCACGGCCGTACGGAGTTTGTGCAGGGCCATGGCGCCGCGGGCGTAGACCGGGGTTTCGAAGATGTGCGCTCCGCTGCCGGGATCGGCGGGCGGGAAGGCCCAGAGGTCACTGTCCGCCGGGGATGCGTAGAGGGAGTCGAAGGTCTGCTGAGCGCTCCTGCCGCCATGCTGCTCGGTGTAGAGCCACTCGGCGTAGGTCGCGAAGCCCTCGTTGAGCCAGATGTCCTTCCAGGTGGTCAGGGAGACGGAGTCCCCGAACCACTGGTGCGCGCTTTCATGGACGAGAGTGCCCAGGCTGGGCGCCCGGTCGTAGAGCGGCCGTGTCTGCGTTTCCAGTGCGAAGCCGACCTGCGGAGCCCGGTCGACGACCGATCCGGCGGCTTTGAAGGGGTAGGGGCCGAAGAGGCCGCTCTCCCAGGCCAACACGGAGGGCAGCTTCTTCAGCACGGGTGCCGCGGCGGTCGCTTCGCGGGGATCGACGGCGTTGTAGACCTTCAGGCCGTCCGGGGTCGTGTACTGCTCGACCTTGAACTTCCCGATCGTGGCGGTGGCAAGGTAGGCGGCCATCGGCTCGACCGCCCGCCAGCGGAACGTGGTGTGCCCGTGGGAGGTCTTCTGCCCACGCAGAACACCGTTGGCCACGGCGGTCGTCCCCTTGGGCACGGTGACCGTGAAGTCGTACGAGGCCTTGTCCCTGGGGTGGTTGTTGGCGGGGAACCAGGTCATGGCGCCCTGCGGTTCCCCCGCCACGAACGCGCCGTCGTCCGTCGGGATCCATCCGTCCAACGAACCGTCCGGGTCAGTCGCCGGCTTGGGGGTGCCCCGGTAGGTGACGGTGACCCGGAACTCCTGGTGCTTGTGCAGGGCGTGGCGTGGGGTGACGACGAGTTCCTGTCCGTCACGGCGGAAGTCCGCCTTGCTGTGGCCCACCATGACGCCGGTGACCTTGAGTCCCTTGAGGTCGAGGTCGAAGCGGGTCAGCCTCTGCGTGGCGCGCGCGGTGATGACCGCCTTGCCGTCGAGGTGGCGGCTGTCCGGGTCGTAGCCGAGGGTCAGGTCGTAGTGGTGCACGTCGTAGCCGCCGTTGCCCGCGAGGGGGAAATAGGGGTCTCCCACGCCGGCCGAACCCGAGGTGCCTGCCGCCGCCGGTCCGGCCGCGGCGAGCAGGGCCGCGACGGCGACCGGGACGGTCGCGACGACGGCGTCTCGGCGAAGGACAGCGGTGCGTCTGGTGGCCTTGCGCGAGCGTGGGGTCACGTGAACTCCTCCGGATCACTGGTGATCAATTGCCGCTCAGCCTATGAGTCTCCTGATTCAAAAGACCCATCGATCAGGTCAAGTTGTGTCATCTCGATGTGCGGCCGGCCCGTGATGACGTGGTCACATCGCCCGACCCGTGTGATGGCCGGGCTGTGGTCACACCCAGGGCGGCGGGCCGTCGGGGATGAGCTGGTGCACGTCGAACAGGACGGCCGACTCGACGCCCAGGGCCGGGCCGCCCATCTTGGACGCCCAGGTCAGAAAGGGGCCGGGCTCGAAGCCCTGCGCGCCCAGGCCCTTGGTGTACTCGGCATGCGCGGCGAGGGAGGCGATGCCGCGTGCAAGGGGTTCGCCCGTGATGTCCACGCCGTGGGTGGGCTGCTGCGCCCCGGCCAGACACACCATCCGGATTCCGTTCCACGGTTCGCGCCCCTCGTCGGCCAGTTCCGGGAAGATCCAGCGGTTGCCCGCGTCCCGTGCCGCGTCCAGGGCTGCCAGGCCCACCACCCGGTGGTCCGCCTGGTTGGTCAGCCCCATGACCATGCGCACGGTGAACGCGCCGGAAACCACGATCTCGGGCCGGTGGCGGCGCATCGCCCGCACGATGTCCCGGCGCAGGACGAGCCCGTCCTCGATGACGCCGTCGCGGTGGTCGAGGAACTCGACGTCGTCGACACCGACTTCACGGGCTCCGGCCCGCTCCTCGCTCTCCCGCAGCGGACCGGCCTGGTCCGGGTGCATGCCGTCGATGCCGGCCTCGCCGCGGGTGGCCAGCAGGTACGTGACGTGCTTGCCCTGAGCCGTCCACCGGGCAACGGCGCTTGCGGTGCCGTACTCGATGTCGTCCGGATGGGCCGCCACCGCGAGACATCGCTGCCAGTCCTCCGGCAGCGCGGGAAGGATCGTACCGTCGGTGCCTGCTTTGTCGTTTGTGGGATCCATGCACCGAATGATGACGCTCATGACGCTTCATCGAACAGAGGCGTGCACCGCCGGCACACCGCAAGCCCTCGGGCGCGCCCGCGACCAGGCCGCGTCGATCTCACCGCGGGTAGGGTGAGAGAGCCTGCGCACCCTCCGACGGGCCAGTACGCGGCCTCGGTTGACCGCACCTCACGTCAACCCGCGCCAGGTCACCGCACGACCCGCGCCCATGCCACCGCACAGATCGGATCTCCCGTGACCGGCACTCCTGATCCCTGGCCCCACACCCCCGTCAAGGTCGGACTCGTCGGCGCGGGCCCCTGGGCGCGGACCGTGCACGCCGAACTGCTCGCCGCCGGGCCCGAGACCGCGCTGACCGCCGTATGGGCGCGCCGCGCCGAGGCGGCACGTGAGACGGCCGCGCCGCATGGGGCGCGCGTCGCCGAGAGCTTCGAGGAACTGCTCGACGGGTGCGAAGCGGTCGCCTTCGCGGTTCCTCCCTCGGTACAGGCCGAACTCGCCCTGCGTGCCGCGAAGGCGGGCAAGGCGCTGCTCCTGGAGAAGCCGCTCGGTGCGGATCTGTCGGCCGGGCGCCGGCTGGTCGACGCGATCGACGAAGCCGGTGTCGTCTCCCAACTCGTGCTGACGAGCCGCTACCACCCGGAGGTCCGGCGGTTTGTGAGCGAGGCGAGGGGGCTGGAGGTCGTGGGCGCGCGTTCCTGCGGGCTGAGCAGCGCGTTCCTGGGCGGCCCGTTCGCGACGCCGTGGCGTCTGGAACACGGCGCGCTGCTGGACATCGGTCCGCATCTGCTGGACCTGTTGGACGCGGCCGTCGGTCCCATCGTCCGTATCCGTGGCGCCGGTGACCCGCGCCGCTGGATCGAGCTGACCTGCGAGCACGAGAACGGCGCCGTCAGCCAGGCCTCGCTGTCGGGTTCCGTCAACGTCGCGCAGGGCATCACCCGGGTCGAGCTCTTCGGCCCGCAGCCCCCGCTCGTCCACGACAGCGCCGAGCTGGACTACTCCGAGTGCTGGCCCGTCCTGCGCCGCGAGTTCGCCGCCGCCGTGCGTAACGGGGTCTCCGGGGAAATCAACGCCCGCCGCGGGTTGCATCTGCAGTCGCTGATCGCGCAGGCACTGGAGAACTGAGTCCGGCCACGGTGCACGCCCGCCGTCAGGCCCGGTAGCTGCGCAGTGCCGGTGTCGCGGTGGCCAGTGCCAGCGTGGCGACGATGACGAGCAGGCCGCCGCCCACCACGGCCGTACGGGGGCCGAAGGCGGAACCCGCCGTGCCGTGCAGGACGTCGGCGAGCCGGGGACCGCCCGCGACGACCACCGTGAACACGCCCTGCATACGGCCGCGCATCTCGTCGGTGGCGGCCGACAACAGGATCGCGCCGCGGAAGACCATGGAGACCATGTCGGCGACACCGGCGGCGGCGAGGAACGCCACGGCGACCCACAGGTTTGCGCTGAGACCGAAGCCCGTGACGGCTGCCCCCCAACCCGCCACCGCGGCGATGACCATGAGGCCGTGCCGACGCGCGCGGGAGAAGGTTCCCGACAGCAGTCCTCCGAGCACCGCGCCGATGGGGATCGCCGCGAAGAGCAGGCCGAGCGCCAGCCCCTCGCCGTAGGGCGCGTACGTCTGTGCGGCGAGCTGGGGGAAGAGCGCCCGGGGCATACCGAGGACCATGGCGATGATGTCGGCGAGGAAGGACAGCATCAGCACTTTGTGCAGCGCGATGTAGCGGAAGCCCGCGGCCACCTCCCGCCAGCCGGCCCGCCGGGACACGGCGGCCACGAGGGGCGGCAGAGCAGGCAGGCGTACGACCGCCCATACGGTGGCGCACAGGGCCAGCGCGTCGATCAGGTACAGCTCGGGCAGCCCGATGACGGGGATGAGGGCACCGGCGAGCAGGGGGCCTGCCACGAGTCCGGTCTGCATGACGGTCGAGCCGAGCGCGTTGGCCGCGGCGAGTTCGTCCGCGGGAACCAGGCGGGCGATGGAGGCATTGCGTGCTGGTGCGTTGAGACCGAAGAACGCCTGCTGGAGGGCGAGCAGGGCCATCAGGACCAGAACCGAGTCGAGTCCGGTGACGGCCTGGGTCCAGAAGAGGAGGGAGGTGACGGCTATGCCGCTGTTGGTGATGAGGAGCAGCTTGCGCCGGTCCATGTGGTCGGCGATCGCCCCGCCCCACAGGGCGAAGACCACGAGGGGCAGCAGTCCGGCGAGGCTGGCGTAGCCGACCCAGGCGGAGGAGCCGGTGATGTCGTAGATCTGCTTGGGCACGGCGACGGCGGTGAGCTGACTGCCGACGGCCGTGACGATGGTCGACGACCACAGGCGCCGGTAGGCCGGGCGCCGCAACGGCCGGGTGTCCATCGCCCACCGACGCCACCCGGTACGGGGCGGGCTCGGTGGGCCCGCCGACCCTGCTCCGGGTCCGGCGCTGTTGTCGGTGCTGCTCTCGCTCGCGTCCACGGACTTCCTGGGTGCTCGTTACATCTTTCACTCGGAGGGTTCACTATCGCGCACACGGACAGAACCGTTGTCGGCGGGTGTGCGACTGCGTGCGACGAGGCCGCAGTCCTGTCGACTCCCCACGAAACGGTCTGCCGGGGCCCTACGCTGCCACCGTGGATGACCCGTCAAGAGTGGTCCTGGTCGACATGGACGGCGTCCTTGCCGACTTCGACCGGTACGTCGTGGACGCGATCGGTGCCGTGTGCCCGCAGCTGCGCTCGGCAGGCACGCGCAGCGAGTTCCGCCTGACAGATGCCTTCCCGGAGCACCGGGCGCGGATCGAGGCGGTCACCTCGCGGCAGGAGTTCTTCGCCTCACTGCCGCTCTGCGAAAGCGCCGTGGAGGGCTGGGAGCGGATCGGCGCGGCCCGGTTCCGGCCCCGCGTGGGCAGCACGCCGCTGTTGGCCAAACCCAGGTCCGCTAGGGCGAAACGCGCGGGGGGGACCCCGCCCATCGGCGCCCGGGTGGCCCCCGAGGCCCGCGG
>NZ_JBEXDZ010000278.1:0-5778 GCF_040606085.1 Streptomyces sp. NPDC005485
GGGCAAGGCCCCCGACCCCCCCGGCGGCGCCGGCCGGCCGCGCGGCTGGTCCGCCCCCGTCGAGGTGGCCGCCGTACAGAAGTGGCGGCGGGCGCTGGACCGGAGCCTGTGAGGGGAGCGGGGCTGAGCGCAGGTCACGGATCTATATCCGACGGGTAGTTGTTGTGTGCTGAAGCCTGCTCGCGGATCATTCCGCACGCGTGTACGTGCATAGTAAAGACGCCCCGGCTTCAACCGGGGCATGACAAACACGTGCACGTAGTAGTGGGAACAACAGGGGGACAGGCTTCATGCCATCCATACGCAGCCGCTCGCTCGCGGCCGCCGCAGCCGTGGTCGCGGCCATCATGGTCACCACCACGGCCTGCAACGACAACAAGAAGGACGACGCGGCCGACTCGAAGCCCTCGGCGTCGGCTCAGGCCGACAAGGGCGTCGACACCGGTGCGGACGACGACGGGGGCACCTCGATCGGCGGCTACAAGCTGCCCGAGGGTATCCCGACCGACCTCTCCGGTGCCGCCCTCGACAAGTGGAAGAACGGTGGCTGGAAGGACTACAGCAACTGGGCTTCCAAGGCCGAGGACTTCGCCAACCCGTACATCAAGGACTTCTGGTCGCCGGAGCGGATCGCCCAGGCCAAGGCCGTCACCGAGGACCTGCCGACGATCGCCAAGTCGACCAACCAGAGCTCCGGTTCGGGCGGCGCGGTCTACGCCTACGAGCCCGACGGCCCGGTCAAGAAGTACAAGGCCACGCGGGTGAAGTCGACGTACCACCACAACGCGGCCGTCGTGGGCAAGCTGTTCTTCAGCACGCCCGAGGGCGAGTACGTCTGCTCGGCCGCGGTCGTCAGCGACCCGAAGCACCCGGGCAAGTCGAACATGGTGTGGACCGCGGGCCACTGCGTGCACGGGGGCAAGGGCGGCGGCTGGTACCGCAACATCGCCTTCTACCCGTCGTTCAACAACAAGGGCAACCTGAACATCCAGCAGGCGACGCAGAACGCCAACAACCGCAGCGTCTCGCCGTACGGCGGCTTCTGGGCCGACTGGGCCGTCACGTCCAACAACTGGATCAAGGGCGGCTCCGGCCACAGCGGCACCTGGGCCTCCACCTACGACTACGCCGTCCTCCACGTGCAGCAGCCCAGGGGTCAGAAGTCGCTGCAGGAGAAGGTCGGTTCGGCCCTTCCGGTGTGGTTCAACGCCCCGGCGGCCAACAAGGTCAAGAACATGAAGGTCCGCGGCTACCCCGCCGGCGCGCCGTACGAGGGCTCGAAGATGTACGACTGCCGCGGCGCGACCAAGCGCTACGTCCTCGGCACGAACTACCCGAGCAAGTACCCGGCCGAGTACCAGGTCGGCTGCTCGATGACCGGCGGTTCCTCGGGCGGCCCCTGGTTCATGTCGCACAGCGGGCGCAACTACCTGGTGTCCAACACCTCGCTGGGCGGTGGCGGCGCGCTGACCGGCCCGCGCCTCGGCGGTGACGCCAAGGCCGTCTACCAGGCCATGTACCGCAAGTTCAAGTAACAGACCTGCCGGTCGCGTGAAACGGCCCCCGGTGCGCACACGCACCGGGGGCCTTCCCGTGCCTCAGACCCGTACGGGAGCGGGCTTCGCCGGGGCCCGTTCCGGCCGCGCATCCCGTGCCGTGACCGCCGCCACCACCACCGCCAACGCGGCGAAGCCCGCTCCCACCAGCAGGAACCAGCGGTCCCCGAACAGCGACATCGCGAGACTTCCGGTGCCGCCGGCCGCCGCGATGCCCAGGTAGAGCGCGCTGCTGTTGAGGGAGATGAGCAGGGGCGCGTTCGCGGGGTCGAGGGAGGCGAGGCGGGCGGTGAGGGCCACGGCGATCGACCAGCCGACGAGCGGGGTGAGCGCGGAGGCCGCCAGGGCCGTCGGCATGGCGCGCAGGGTCCAGGGCTGCGCGGCGGCCAGCAGCAGGTAGGCCGTGCCCGAGGACAGGATCACCGCCCGCGGTCCCCACCGGTCCACCAGCCGTCCGCCCAGCTGCCCGCCGCCGACCGACGCGAACCCGGAGACCAGGAGCAGCAGGGTCAGCCGGTCCTGGTCGCCGTCCGTCGCGGGGTAGGTGGCCACGGTGTAGTAGATGTACGACGTCTGGAAGGCGAGGAAGACCAGGAACGTGGTGACGGCGGCGCCCAGGACGCGGGGGTTCGCGAGCGGGGCGACGCGGGCCCGCAGCGTCAACAGGGCTGCGGGTTGCGGGAGTTCGCGCAGCAGCAGGGTCAGTCCCGTGAAGGCGGCGACCCCGAGGCCGGTCACGAGCCACATCGTCAGCCGCCAGTCGGTCCGGCCGATCCATGTGCCCAGCGGAACCCCGAGCGCAGTCGCGGCGGTCAGTCCGCCCATCACCACGGCGATGGCCCGCCCGCGCCGCTCCGGCGGGACGAGCGAGGTGGCGACGGCGTTGGCCGTGGGCGTGTAGAGAGCGGCGCCGACGGCCGCCAGCACGCGGGTGGCGAGCAGGAAGCCGTACGAAGGGGCCAGCGCCGTAAGGGCGTTGGCGAGGGTGAAGACGGTGAGCGCGGTGAGCAGGGCCCGGCGGCGCGGCCAGCGGGCGGTCGCCGTCGCGAGTACGGGCGCGAGGACCGCGTACGACAGCGCGAAGACGGTCACCAGTTGTCCGGCGACCGAGATGGAGATGTCCAGATCGTGGGCGATGAGCGGCAGGATGCCGGCCATCACCATGCCGTCGGTGCCGACGGCGAAAGTGCCCAGAGCGAGCAGGAGCAGACGTAGACGCACGGGTCCCCCAGCAGTCCGTGAACGGTTTGACGTTGGTCAAACAATAGAGACTGTTGGATGATTGTCAAACGGTACGGAGAGAGGATCGAGCCATGGCCGAGGAAGTGGTCGAGGAGGGCGAGCAGCTGCCGCAGCCCGACGCCGACGACATCGAACTGGTCAAGGTGCTGCACGCGCTCGGTGATCCGGTGCGGCTGTGGCTGCTGAAGGTGTACGCGAGCGGGCAGACGCACTCGTGCGCCCCCGACGCGCTGGGCATCGGGCACCTGCACAAGTCGACCGTCTCGCACCACATGCGCATCATGCGCGAGGCCGGCATCACCTCGACGCGGGCCGTCGGACGCAACCGCTATGTGCAGCTGCGCCGCGACGACCTCGACGCCCGGTTCCCCGGCCTCCTGGACGCCCTGCTGAAGTCCCTGCCCTATTAGCCGAGTTGGGGCGGCAGCGGCGCCACGTGCGTCACGATCAGACCCGAGACCGCTCGGGTCAGGGCCACGTACAGGCGGCGCAGGCCCGTGCGCTCGTCCGGTTCGCCGTCGACGACCGCCTGCGGCTCGTCCAGGACCACGTAGTCGTACTCCAGGCCCTTGGCGAGCGAGGCCGGAACGAGGGTCAGACGGGTCTCGGCCGTCGTCTCCTCACCCGGGCCGAGATACGTCAGCCCGGCCGCCGTCAGCGCCTCGGCGAGGGCGGGGATGCGGGCGTCCGCCGCGATCAGGCCGATCGACCCCTCGTTGCGCAGCAGCTCCTCACAGGCGGCGACCACCTCGGGGTCGCCGGTGGCCGGGCGGACCTCGAAGAAGCCCGGGTTCTCCCGGACCGAGGCGACCGGCGTCAGACCGGGGGCGATGTGCGGCAGCAGCCGGGACGCGTACGTGATGACGTCGGTGGGCACGCGGAAGCCCGCCGTCAGCTCCTCGACGACGGCTTCCTCCTTACCGAGGTGGCGCAGCGCCTCGTCCCAACTCCGGGTCGCCCAGGGCGTGGTGCCCTGGGCCAGATCGCCGAGGACGGTCGCCGAACCGGTCGTGCAGCGCCGCCCCACCGCCCGGTACTGCATCGGCGACAGGTCCTGCGCCTCGTCGAGCACCACATGCCCGAGCGAGTGCGTCCGCTGGACGAGGTCGGTCGCCTCGTCGATCAACACCGTGTCGGGGGCCGACCACTTGGCCGACTTCACCGATCGCGCCGGCTTCTGCCAGAGGATCTCCTTCTGCTCGTCCGCGTCGAGGATCCCCTTCGCGTGCGTGGCGAGGAAGTCCGCGTCGCAGAGGAGGCGCAGGACCAGCTTGGCCGGATCGACGGGCGGCCAGATCGCCTTCACCGCGGCCTTCACCGCGGCGTTGCGGGCCACGGCGTCCTGCACACGGTCGTCCGGCGCCTCGCCCGACCGCTCCATCTGGACCAGCACGGCGTGCGCGATCCGCTGCGGCAGGGCCTCGCGGGCGGCGCCGTAGCGGATGTCGCGGCCCATCAACTCCCGTACGATCTCCTCGAGTTCGTACGCCGGAACGCGCCAGCGCCGCGAGCCGCGCACCACCATGACCGGCTCGGTCGGCAGCGTCACGTGCGAGCGCACGGCCCGGCGCAGCACCTCGGCCATCCGGGCGTCGCCCTTGATGACCGCGGCGGTCGCGTCGTCGGCGCCCCGTACCTCCACATGGGCGACCAGGTCGTCGACGGTGGCCTGCTTGACCTCCAACTCGCCCAGTGCGGGCAGCACTTGCTCGATGTAGTGGAGGAAGGACCTGTTCGGTCCGATGACGAGGGTGCCGGTGCGGGCGAGCCGGTCGCGGTGGGCGTAGAGGAGATACGCGACGCGGTGCAGGCCGACGGCCGTCTTCCCGGTGCCGGGACCGCCCTGCACGCACACGGAACCCGAGAGCCCCGCCCGTACGATCTCGTCCTGCTCGGGCTGGATGGTCGCCACGATGTCGCGCATCGGGCCCACGCGCGGGCGCTCGATCTCCTGCTGGAGCAGCTTGCTGGTGGCGGCCGTCTCGGCCGGGTCGGACAGGTGCTCGTCCTCGTACGCCGTGAGGTCGCCGGCCGTGTACCCGAAGCGGCGGCGCAGCCCCACGTCCAGCGGGTCGTTCTTGGAGGCCCGGTAGAACGGCTGGGACACCGGGGCACGCCAGTCGATCACCATCGGGTCGCCGCCCGCGTCGTGCACATGCCGGCGCCCGATGTAGAAGCGCTCGCCCTCCGCGCCCTCCGCCATGTCGGCGCCGGGCGCGTGCAGATAGTCCAGCCGCCCGAAGAACAGCGGGGTGTGGCTGAGGTCGGCGAGGGCCTTGATGCGCTCGCCGATCTGGCGCTCCAGGATCGCCGCGTTCACCCAGTTCGCGGTGACGTCGCTGATGTCGAGGTTCTGCACGTCCTCGCGCATCGCGCGCAGTGCGGCGCGGGAGTCCGCGAGATGGGTCCGCTCGCGGGAGAGGGGATCGAGAGGGTCGACGGGATCGTCGGCGGGGGCGGGCGGGGTCGACGGGCTGGACAAGGGGATGCCTCCGGGAACCTGCTGCGAAACGGGATCACTGGGTGCCGCCCGGTTTCCGTCCGGGCAGCGGCTCTCCGTGAAGGGAGGCGGGCAAGAGCGAAGATTCTAGATGAGCGGCAGGTGTGGGGGCCAACGGTTTTTACGGGGGTCGTACCCCTAGGGGACGGGCTCCCTCTCGCGGTGTACCCGGGGCGCCCCGGAGGCGTACGAAGGGCCCTGCGGGTTCGGTCCGCAGGCCGACGCCATCCGGGGGGCCGGATTCCATGATGGATACATGAGCGCAGCAACCATCACCCCGGCCCCTGTCCGCCACGCACCGTCCGGCGCCACCGCGCTGAACGGCAGCGGTCACTCCCGCCACCGTGTCGGCGACGCCCTGCGCGCCGTCAAGGTGTTCGCCGGCGCGGCCCTCGGGGTCGTCCTCCTCGGCGAGTACGGCGAGGAAGCGGGCGTACGGCGGCGCTAGGGGTGTTTTGAAAGTCCCGCACAGGACTTTCA
>NZ_JBEXDZ010000279.1:0-5772 GCF_040606085.1 Streptomyces sp. NPDC005485
CGCCCATCTTCGCCGACTTCGACGGCGGCACCAGGAGCAGTGCGCCGACGACGCCGACGATCGCGATGGGGGCGTTCTTCAGGTGCAGGCCGGTGACGTAACGCGACTCCTCCGAGGCCAGGTAGACCACCGCGTGCGAGACGTCGCCGGGGGTGACATACGGGATCGGCATGGCCTGGATGCCGGTGAAGATGGGCAGCGCGTCCTCGACGGTCGGCTGCTCCTTGTCGGGCATGAACGCCTGGTAGACCGCGTCGTTGAGGAGCATCTCCGTCTCGACGTTCGTCGGGTGCACGGCGTTGACCCTGATCGCCCGCTGGGCCACCAGCTGGGAGAGCGTGTTGACGTACTCGACGAGGGAGTGCTTCGCGAAGCGGTAGCCGGCGAAGCCCGGGCCGGCCTGCGAGACGTCGGCGTGGCCGGGCTGCAGCCCGACGATCGAGCCGACGATGATGATCGAGGCGCCCTCGCCGAGGTGCGGCAGCGCCGCGTGGACGGTGTTGAGGACCCCCGACAGGTTGATGTCGACGGTGTCGATGTACGCCTCGATCGGACGGTTCGCCCCGATCGGCAGGATGCCGGCGTTGGGGATGACCACGTCCAGGCGGCCGAGTTCGGCCACCCCCTCGTCGACGGCCTGGCGCAGCGCGGCCCGGTCGCGCACATCGGCGACCTTGACCACCGCGCGCTGCCCGCTCTTGCGCACCAGCCGGGCCGTCTCCTCCAGCTCCTCGGTGCCGGCCAGCGGGTAGGGCACGCTGGTGACCTCGCCCTCGCCCAGGTCGATGACGATGACGTCCGCGCCCTCCTCCGCCAGCCGCACCGCGTGGCTGCGGCCCTGACCGCGGCCCGCACCGGTGATGACCGCTACTTTTCCTGCCAGCCGGCCCATAGGGCCCTCCCTTTGTATTCGGTGCAGCCCACCAATAGGGCATTGACTCGCCTCATTATTGGTGCGTTCGCACCGCCCACAACGAGCCAATGACCCCTAAACAAATAGGGGGATGCCCGAAAAGAATCAGCCCCCTCGGCGCGGCGGCGCGCCGGGGGTGTCTCCCGCCCCGCCCGGCCCCGGGGCCACGCCGGGCGGGCCCGCTCATGGCGGCGGCCGAAGTGAGGGACAATCTTTCCGTGCAGTTCACGATTCTGGGACCGATGGAAGCGCGGACCGCCGCAGGCGAGCCGCTCGAGCTCGGCGGCGCACGGCTGCAGTTGCTGCTGGGACTGCTGCTGGAGGACGTGGGCAAGGTGGTCTCCACCCAGCGGCTGATCGAGGAGGTCTACGGCGACGAGCCGCCCGCCAGCGCCGCCAACGCGCTGCAGTCCCAGATCTCCCGGCTGCGCCGCCGGCTCGGCGTCACCATCGAGTCGCTGCCGCACGGCTACCGCCTCGACGTCGACCCCGACGCCATCGACGCCCACCGCTTCGAACGCCTGGCCCGCCAGGGCCGCGAGCTGCTCGCCCACGGCGATCACCGCCGGGCCGTCGCCCTGCTGCGCGAGGCGCTCGCCCTGTGGCGCGGACAGGCCCGCACCCCGGCCGCCGTACGCCTGGAGGAACTGCGCCTGGCCGCCCTGGAGGACCGCATCGAGGCCGAACTGGCGCTGGGTGAATCCACCGCGCTGGTAGCGGAGTTGCGGCAGCTGGTGGCGGCCCATCCGCTGCGCGAGCAGCTGTGCGCTCTGCTGATGCGGGCCCTGCACGCGTGCGGCCGGCGCGCCGAGGCGCTGAGCGTCTATGCCGAGCTGCGGGCCACCCTCGCCGAGGAACTGGGCACCGACCCCTCGGCCGAACTGTCCGGCCTGCACCAGGAGTTGCTGCGCTCCGACGGCCTGGCGGGCGGCATCACCCCGCGCGGCGTGCCCGCCCAGTTCACCAGCTTCGTCGGCCGCGATGAGGAACTGCACCGCATCCGTGAACTGGTCGCCAGCGCCCGCCTGGTCACCCTCATCGGGCCCGGCGGCGTCGGCAAGACCCGCCTGGCGGTGGAGGCGGCGAGCCGGGAGCGCGCCGACGACGTCTGCTTCGTGGAACTCGCCCCGCTGGAGGACGGCCGCCAGATCCACGCCACCGTGCTGACCGCGCTGGGCCTGCGGCCCGGCGCCGACGGCGCGCGCGGCCCCGAGGAACGCCTGGTGACCGCGCTGGCCGAACGCCGGCTGCTGCTGGTGCTGGACAACTGCGAACACGTCGTCGAGGACACCGCACAGCTGGCCCGGCGGCTGCTGGGCGCCTGCCCGGGAGTGCGGATCTTGTGCACCGGCCGCGAGGCCCTGGGACTGACCGGCGAGGCACTGTGCCCGCTGCCCCCGCTGGAACGCCGCTCCGCCGTCCAGCTGTTCACCGACCGCGCGGTGGCCGTCTCCCCGGGCTTCGCCCTCGACGCGGAGCGGGCCGCGCTGGTGGAGTGGATGTGCACCGCACTGGACGGGATGCCCCTCGCGCTGGAACTCGCCGCGGCACGGCTGCGCACATTGAGCGTGCAGGACATCGCCGCCCGCCTCGACGACCGCTTCAAACTCCTCTCCCGCGGCGATCGCACGGCCGACCCCCGCCACCGCACCCTGCGCTCCGTGGTGGAGTGGAGCTGGGACCTGCTGGACGCCGACGAACGGGCGCTGGCCCGCCGGCTGACCGTGTTCGCCGGCGGCGCCACCCTGGCCGCCGCCGAAGCGGTGTGCGCCCTGCCCGACACCGAACAGCTCCTGGACTCCCTGGTGGGCAAGTCACTCGCCGAGACCCGCGAGGGCCGGGTGACCATGTTCGAGACGGTCCGCGCGTTCTGCGCCGAACAGCTGGTGCACGCCGGCGAACAGGAGACGTTCAGGCGGGCGCACGCCGGACACTTCCTGCAACTCGCCGAGCGCGCCGAACCCTGGCTGCGCCGCAGCGAACAGGTGCAGTGGCTGGCCGTGCTCGGCGCCGAACAGGGCAACCTCGAAGCAGCCCTGCGCTGGTCACTGACCGCCGACCAGAACACTGCACTGCGCCTGATGGCCGAACTGACCTGGTACTGGTGGCTGCGCGGACTGACCGTCGAACACGCCACCCCCGCCGCCGCCCTGCTCACCGCCCTCGGCGACAGCCCGCCGCCGGGACTGGACGAGGAGTACGCGCTGTGCGCGCTCAACGCCCACACCCAATGGGCCCTCAAACCCTCTGGCAGCCCCGCTGCGCAGCCCCAGCAGCAGTGGCTCGACCGGGCCGACGCGGTGCTGCTGGGCATCGACCGGCCACTGCGCCGGCCGATCCTGACCGTGCTGCGGGCCCTGATCGCCGGCCCCGGGCGGGCCGCCGACGAGGACACCCGGCGCCGGCAGATCGGCGCCGACCCCTGGTCGCGGGCGGTGGGGCTGATGGGCGACGGATTCCAGCCGTGGTTCGGCGGACAGCCGGAGAAGGCCGAGGCACAGTTCGCCAGCGCGCTGGCCCACTTCCGCCAGACCGGCGATCGCTGGGGGATGGCCAACTGCTTCGACCCGCTGGCCATGTTCGCCGACTGGCGCGGCGATCACGAACAGGCGCTGGCCCACCTGGACGAGGCGATGGTCCTGGTCGGCCAGCTGGATGCACCCGAGGAGATGGCCGGCCTGCTGTGCCACCGCGCCGACGCGCTGCTGCACTGCGGGGACTTCGAGCGCGCCGGCGCGGACTACGGGCGGGCCGCCGAACTGGCCCGCCGGGTCGGCAGCTCGGACAAGGTGGCCCTGGCCCAGCTGGGCCTGGGCGACGTGCAGCGGCTGCGCGGCGACATGGCCGGCGCCCGCCAGTGGTACGAACGAGGACTCGCCTCCTGCAAGGACCACTGGTTCGGCGGGGCGCTGATCCAGCGCCTGCACACCGCCCTGGCCCGCGCCGCCGAGGCCGACGGGCGCGCCGCCGAGGCCCGCTCCTTCCACCAGCAGGCCCTGCACACCGCCCTGGACATGCGCACCCCCGCCGACCTGGCACAGGCCGCCGAAGGCCTGGCGGGCCTCGCGGTCCTGGAAGGCGAGGGGGAACACGCGGCGCTGCTCCTGGGCGCCGCGGTGTCCCTGCGCGGCATGGCCGTCGCCGGCGACCCCGACGTCGCCCGCACCGCGGCAGCCGCCCGCGCCCACACCGGCGAGGCGGCCTACACCCACGCCCACACCCGGGGCCGCGCCCTGACCCTGCCGCAGGCCCTGACCCTGCTGCACGGCCACCACACCCCGGCCGCCACCTGAACCCACCACCCCCGGCGGCCCGGCAACGGCGTACCCGCGATGCCCGCGATGCCGGGGTGCCGGGGTGCCCGGGGTAGCGGGCGGTGCGCGCCGCCGGGTGCCACCGCCGCCGCCCCGGGCGCTGACCGGCCGGCGGGGCAGGAAAGGAGCTGCTCACGGCGGTGCGGCGGCCGGTTTCGGGGACGCTGACGGCGCCCGGTCAGGGGCGGTCAGCGCGCGGTGCCCGCGCGGTCAGCGGCGGGCGCCAACCTCTTGTGCAGAAGGCGACAACGGCGCCGAGCACGCGTCACTGACCAAGAGGAGCCCCCCATGAACGAGCAGACCCGCACCCCCGCCGGCCGCCGCGTCCTGATCTCCGGCGCGAGCATCGCGGGCCCCGCCCTGGCGCTGGCCCTCAGCCGCCACGGCTACCAGGTCACCGTGGTCGAAAAGGCCCCCGCCCTGCGCGGCGGCGGCTTCGCGGTGGACTTCCGCGGCGCGGTGCACCGCACGGTGCTGGAGGACCTCGGCGTGTGGGAGGAGGTCAACCGCCACCAGACCCACATGGGCGAGCAGACGTTCGTCGACGAGAACGGCACCGAACAGATGCGGCTGGACGCGTCGTTCATGAGCGGCGACGTGGAGATCTTCCGCGGTGATCTCTCCCGCATCCTGTACGAACGCTCCAGGAACAACGTGGAGTACGTCTTCGGCGACTCCATCACCTCCCTCACCGAGACCGCCGAGGAGATCCACGCCACCTTCGAGCGATCCGCCCCCCGCACCTTCGACCTGGTGGTCGGCGCCGACGGCCTGCACTCCAACGTCCGCCGCCTGGCCTTCGGCGACGAGTCGCAGTTCCTGCACCACCTCGGCTACTACGTGGCCGGCTTCGACGTCCCCAACCACCTCGCCCTGGACCGCACCGCCCGCTGGTTCAACGCCCCCGGCCGCGGCATCTGCCTGAACAACTACGGCCGCGACCCGCACACCGCGGGCGTGCTGATGGTCTTCGCCGCCGAGCAGCCCCTCGTCTACGACCGCCACGACACCGCCCAGCACAAGCGGCTGCTCGCCGAGCGCTACGCCGGCCTGGGCTGGGAGGTGCCGCGCATCCTGCAGGCCCTGGAGCACACCGACGACGTCTACCTCGACGCCGTCGCCCAGATCCGCATGGACCGCTGCTCCACCGGCCGGGTGGTGCTGCTGGGCGATGCCGGTTACGGCGCCACCATGGGCGGCATGGGCACCGGACTCGCCGTCGTCGGCGCCCACGTCCTGGCCGGTGAACTGGCCACCCACACCGACCACCGCACCGCGTTCGCCGCCTACGAGGCCCGCATCCGCAAGTTCGCCCAGGGCTGCCAGAAGACGGCCGGCGGCGCCGGACCGATGCTCGCCCCCGCCACCACCGGCCGCATCCGCCGCCGCAACCGCATCTACAAGGCGCTCAACTCCCCGCTCCTGGCCGGATACCTGACCCGGCTGACCGTGAAGTCGGCCACCGACATCGAGCTGCCGCACTACCCCCGCCCCACCCCCCTCGCCCCCGTGTCCGCCCGCTGACCCCACCCACCCACCCACCCG
>NZ_JBEXDZ010000280.1:0-5568 GCF_040606085.1 Streptomyces sp. NPDC005485
CCAAGTACGTCCAGTACGAGGGCCTTCGTCCGGCACGCCGAGGGCACGCACCGGACACCGCGGGCACCGCACAGGACTTTCAAAACACCCCCTAGTCGCGGGCCGGGCTGGGCTTCAGGGGCGGCCCTACGGGGTTTTCGCCCCCTCCGCCCCTGCCCGTCCCGTACCCGGGGGCTGCCGCCCCCGGACCCCCGCCCATCGGCCTGAACGGCCTCGTCCTCAAACGCCGGACGGGCTGAACGCGCCTAGAAGCTCGTGATCAGCGCCCGTCCCCCCTTGCCCGCCGCCATGTTCTCGAACGCCGTCGGGATGTCCTCCAAGGTGATGCGTTCCGTCACCATGGATCCCAGGTCGAGGCGTCCCTCGCGGACGTGCTCGGCCAGGATCGGGAGGTCCTTCGCCGGGTCGGAGTTGCCGTAGACGCAGCCCGCGAGGGTGCGGCCCCAGTGGAAGATCTCCAGGGCGTTGAAGGTGATCTGCTGGTCCTTGCCGCCGATGCCGACGACCGTGGTGCGGCCGCCCCGGCGGGTGGCGTCCCAGGCCGTGCGGATGGTGACCGCGCGGCCGACGCACTCGATGGCCACGTCGACGCCCTGTTTGCCGGTGAGGGCGCGGATCTCGCGGGCGGTGTTCTCCGAGGCGACGACGTAGTCCGTGGCGCCGGCCTCGCGGGCGAGGGACTCCTTCGCGGACGAGACGTCGACCGCGACGATCTTGGAGGCGCCCGCGATCCTGGCGGACTGCAGGGCCGCCAGACCGACCCCGCCGGCCCCGAACACCGCGACGGTCTCGCCCGCCCGGACCTTCGCCGAGTGGTGGACGGCGCCGTAGCCGGTGAGCACGGCGCAGCCGAGGAGGGCCGCGTCGGCGAGCGGTACGCCGTCCGGTACGGGGAGCACGCAGCCGGCGGCCACGACGGTCTCCTCGGCGAACGCGGCGACGTTCAGTCCGGGGTGCAGGTCGCTTCCGTCGGACACGCGCCGGGCGTACACGTCGGCCGCGCCGTTGAGCGCGTTGGCGCACAGCCACACCTCGCCGAGCGAACAGGCATGGCAACGACCGCAGGAGGGCGCCCAGTTGAGGACGACTCCGTCGCCGGGCGCGACATGTGTGACGCCCTCACCGACGGAGACGACCGTGCCCGCACCCTCGTGGCCGAGAACCGCGGGCACCGGGACCCGCATGGTGCCGTCGGACAGGGACAGGTCGGAGTGGCAGACCCCGGCGGCGACAAGGCGGACGCGGACCTGGCCAGGGCCGGGCTCGGGCAGCTCGATGTCGGTGATCTCCAGCGGGGCACCGATGGCGGGCAGGACGGCGGCACGGACGGCCATGGAGGCAACTCTCCCAAAAATAGAGCGATGTGGATTGCAGTACGGCCAACCGGCCTAGAACTGGAGGGACTTGGTCTGGAGATACTCGCCGAGACCGTGCGGACCCAGTTCGCGACCCACTCCCGACTGCTTGTAACCGCCGAAGGGGGCACGGGGGTTGAAGCGGCCGCCGTTGATGTCGACCTGCCCGGTCTCCAGTCGGCGGGCGAAGGCGACCGCCTCCGCCTCGTCCCCTGCCCAGACGGCACCCGCGAGGCCGTACACCGTGCCGTTCGCGATCCGCAGCGCGTCCTCCTGGTCCTCGTACCGGATGACCGAGAGGACCGGGCCGAAGATCTCCTCCTGGGCGATCGTCATGTCGGAGGTCACGTCGGCGAAGACGGTCGGGCTGACGAAGTAGCCGCGCTCGTGCGGGGATTCGGGGCCGCCCGCGACCAGCCGGGCGCCCTCGGCCACGCCCTTCTCGATGTAACTCCGCACCCGGGCCTGCTGCTTGGCGTTCACCACCGGCCCGATCCGGTCGCCGTACTTGGCCGCGGCGGACGCGGCGAGATCGACCGCCTCGTCGTACTGGTCGCGGTGCACGAGCATGCGCGTCCAGGCACTGCACGTCTGGCCGGAGTTGGACATCACGTTGGCGACGCCGACGGCCACAGCCTTGGCGAGGTCGGCGCTCGGCAGGATGACGTTGGCCGACTTGCCGCCCAGCTCCAGGGCCACCCTCTTGACGGCACCGCCGGCGGTGGCGCCGATGTGCCGGCCGACGGCCGTGGACCCGGTGAAGGAGACCAGGTCCACACCCTCGTGCTCGGCGAGGGCCTGGCCCGCGACCGGTCCAAGGCCGGTGACCAGGTTGAACACGCCTGCCGGTACACCCGCTTCGTGGACCGCCTCGGCGAAGAGCTGTGCGGTCAGCGGGGTGTCCTCGGCGGGCTTCAGCACCACCGTGCAGCCCGCCGCCAGCGCCGGGGCGACCTTGGCGACGATCTGGTGGAGAGGGTAGTTCCAGGGGGTGATGGCACCGACCACGCCGACCGGCTCGTGGTGGACGGTCGAGTTGCCGATCCGCTCCTCGAAGGCATGGGTCGCCGCCAGTTCGGCATAGGAGCCGGCGACCGCGATCGGCACGCCCGCGTGGACCGCCTGCGAGAAAGCGAGCGGCGAGCCGAGTTCGGCGGTGACGGTCTCGGCGATCTCGTCCTTGCGGGCGACCAGGACGTCCCGCAGGGCCCCCAGGCGCGCCGCGCGTTCGGCGGGCGGGGTCGCCGCCCAGCCCGGCAGGGCGGCGCGGGCGGCCCGTACGGCGGTGTCGACGTCCTCGGCGCTGCCCGCCGGGACACGGCCGATCACCTGCTCGTCGACCGGGTTCACGACCTCGATCGTGTCCCCGCCCGCTGCGGGCCGCCAGGCTCCGTCGATGTACATGCCGTCGTGTGCCTGCATCGTGCTTCCTCCCGGATGGGCTGCGTCGTCCGGCTCACAAACTAGCGATGTTAGTTTTTGTGCGCCAGGCACCCCCGGTCACCAGACGCACGGGACCGGCCGGAAACCCTCACAGGTCGACCCGGGCCCGGTCGTCCACCCGGCCCACCGACTCCTGCCCGAAGGCCTTCTCGTACGCCCGGCGGATCTCCTCGATCCGCCGGTCGCTCGTACCCGCCCGCGCCACGGGATACAGCAGCGTCAGCACGTACGACCGCTCCTTCTCGATGGTGCCGTGCGCGTCCCGCCACTGCCCGCGCCCGCTCTGCACGGTGAGCCCGTCCGGGAAGTCCGGCGTGATCTCCCGGTCGACGAAGGCCATGAACTGCCGGTCGGTGACGGCCGGGCCGCCGTCGGGCCGCCGGGTGCCGAAGAGGAGCCGGCTCTCGACGTACGGCTTCCCGCGCGCCGGAGCGGACATGGCGGGACCCGCGGCCGCGACGGCTGCTGCGGGCACCCCGTCGGCGAGGGTGGCGTACGCGGCCGGAGCGGCGGCCAGCAGGAGTCCGACCGCCGTGAGGACGGCCCGGGTACGGAGGAGGTGCGGTTTCATGCACCCATCCCTAGCGGGTTCACTCCTCCAGATCCGGCAGCCGTGCCGGGGCCGGGCAGATCCGTTCGCCGTGCTGGTCGAAGACGAACAAGTGGGCGAGGTCGACGAGGAGGGGGACCTGCATGCCGTGGCGCAGGTCGATGTCGGGGGTGGTGCGGACGACGAGGTCACCGGGCAGGCGGCCCTCCGGGGGCGCCGGTTCGGGGCGCTCGGGTCCCGTGTCCCCGGGGTGTTCGAGGACCACGACGGGCCCGGCCCGCAGGGCGCCCGCCCGCTCTTTCAGCCGGTCGATGACGGTGCCCTCGCGGCGGCGCCGACGGGCCGGCCGGACCGGGCGCGGCGCCTCCAGGTCCGGTACGACGGCCGGCCGCGAGCCGGTGTTGAAGTGGACGAGGACCTCGTGGCCCTGGAACTCCACATGCTCGACGAGACCGCTGATCGCCACCTCGCCGGGGCGGGCGGCGGCGGGTTTGCCGATGCGGACGGCCTCGGAGCGCAGCCCGACGATGACCTCGCGCCCCTGCTGCACCCGGAGCAACTGGTGGTCGAGGGAGAGGGGTTCGGGCAGCCGCAGGTACTGCTTGCCGAGGCTGATGGACATCGCGCCGTCGAGCGGGGCGCGGACGAGGCCGCGCAGCAGGTTGATCCGCGGGGTGCCGATGAAGGCGGCGACGAAGACGTTCCTGGGCAGCGCGTAGACCTCCCGCGGTGTGCCCACCTGCTGCAGGACACCGCCGCGCAGGACGGCCACCCGGTCGCCGAGGGACATGGCCTCGGACTGGTCGTGGGTGACGTACACCGTGGTGACGCCCAAGTCCCTGGTCAGGCTGGATATTTCGGCGCGCAGGTGATTGCGCAGCTTGGCGTCGAGGTTGGACAGCGGCTCGTCCATCAGGAAGGCCGACGGGTGGCGTGCGATCGCCCGGCCCATGGCGACGCGCTGGCGTTCACCGCCGGAGAGCTGGCTCGGGAAGCGGTCGAGGAGGTCCTCGATGCCGAGCATCCGGGCGGTGGCGTCGACGCGTGGGCGCGGGTCCGCGCCGGGCTCCTCGATGCGCAGCGGGAAGCCGATGTTGTCGCGGCTGGTCATGCTCGGGTAGAGGGCGAAGTTCTGGAAGACCATCGCGATGTCCCGCTCGGCGGGCGCCAGATCGTTGGCGTACTCGCCGTCGAGGCGCACCTCGCCCTCGGTGGCGTCCTCGAGTCCGGCGATCATTCTCAGCACGGTCGACTTGCCGCAGCCGGAGGGCCCGAGCAGCACCAGGAACTCACCGGGCCGGATGTGCAGTGACAGCCGCTCCACCACGCGGGCGCCGCGCGTGTAGACCTTGCTGACGTTGTGCAGGGAGATGGCGCGTGTCATGAGGGGTGCCCCCCGGGGGCTCACAGGACGTAGGTGCTCCACGGTCGAACGTCCCGTGCGGGTCGTACGGGGCGTATGAGTCACGGAAGCTAACGGACCGCACACACCCGGGGGAAGACGCGCGGCGGGATCGGGTGGTCCGGTCCACCCCGTGAGAAAGCGGACGGCCCGATTCAGCCTTCCTCTCGTCCCTTCCGGTCCCTTTCCGGCCGATTGGGACCTCTGGCCGGCGCTCCCCGCTCCCCGGTCCGTTCACGCCCCGCGCGCCGGACCCCGGGTCGCCGTCAGATGCGCGAAGACGACGATGTTGCCGGCGTAGCCGGTCTTCGGGTCGTAGGCGCCGCCGCAGGTGATCAGTCGCAGTTCCGGGCGGTCCCTGGCGCCGTACACCTCCTTGTCGGGGAAGTGCGCCTTCTCGTACGTCCGCACGGCGTCCACGGTGTAGACGGCGGCCCGTCCATCGGCACGGCGGGCTTCGATCGGCTTTCCGGGGCGGAGTTGGTCGAGAGCGGCGAAGACGGCCGGTCCGGTTCTGGTGTCGCGGTGGCCGACGACGACGGCCGTGCCGGCCCCGCCCGGCATCGGTCCGCCGTCGTACCAGCCGACCAGCTTGGGGTCCTCCATCGGCGGCGCGGTGAGGCGGCTGGCGCTGTCGAGCCGCAGCCCGACCACCGGTGCCTCCAGACCGAGATAGGGGATCGCGAGGGTGGTGGGCCGGGAGGGCGGCAGCGGCGCCGGTGGGGCGGGGGGCCGCCTGGGCGGATGCGGCCGGGTCCCGGCGGCGGGGCCGGTGGACGCTCGGGCGCCCCCCGGCCCCGCCGTGGCCGGTGCGGCCG
>NZ_JBEXDZ010000281.1:0-5556 GCF_040606085.1 Streptomyces sp. NPDC005485
TATGAACTCCCCGCCCTGATCGCCCTCGCCCAAGCGGGCCGGATCACCCCGGAGTCCGTGGTCTCGCACCGCTTCGGCCTCTCCGAGGGCCCGGCATGTGAGGCGACGTACGTGCCGCGCTTCTCGACCGCCATCTGATAGAGCCGCCCGGCGCGGTACGAGGAGCGGACCAGCGGGCCCGACATCACACCGGAGAAGCCGATCTCCTCGGCCTCCTCCTTCAGCTCCACGAACTCGTGCGGCTTGACCCAGCGCTCCACGGGGTGGTGGCGCACGGTCGGGCGCAGGTACTGCGTGATCGTGATGAGCTCGCAGCCCGCGTCGTGCAGCTGCTGCAGCGCCTCGCTGATCTCCTCGCGGGTCTCGCCCATGCCGAGGATCAGGTTCGACTTCGTGACCAGACCGTAGTCGCGGGCCTCGGTGATGACCTTCAGCGAGCGCTCGTAGCGGAAGCCGGGGCGGATGCGCTTGAAGATCCGCGGCACCGTCTCCACGTTGTGCGCGAAGACCTCCGGGCGCGAGGAGAAGACCTCGGCCAGCTGCTCGGGCTCGGCGTTGAAGTCGGGGGCGAGCAGTTCGACCTTGGTGCGGCCGGCCTCGCGGCCCGCCGTCTGCGCGTGGATCTGGCGGACCGTCTCCGCGTACAGCCAGGCGCCGCCGTCCTCCAGGTCGTCACGCGCGACGCCCGTGATCGTGGCGTAGTTCAGGTCCATCGTGACGACGGACTCGCCCACGCGGCGCGGCTCGTCGCGGTCCAGTGCCTCGGGCTTGCCCGTGTCGATCTGGCAGAAGTCGCAGCGCCGGGTGCACTGGTCCCCGCCGATGAGGAAGGTGGCCTCGCGGTCTTCCCAGCACTCGTAGATGTTGGGACAGCCCGCCTCCTGGCAGACCGTGTGCAGGCCCTCGCTCTTCACGAGGCTCTGCATCTTCGTGTACTCGGGACCCATTTTCGCCCGGGTCTTGATCCACTCGGGCTTGCGCTCGATGGGGGTCTGGGCGTTCCTGACCTCCAGGCGCAGCATCTTGCGTCCGTCGGGTGCGACTGCGGACACATCGGCTCCCTGTAACTTCGATTCGTCGGCGTACACCAGGGTACGCCCGTGCTGTTTCCGACCCTGCGTCCGGGCAACCTTCGGCTCCGGGGGTACATTCCCCGGGTGCCGGAGGTCAGGCCGAGGCGCGCTCGATCTCGCGCGGCTTCAGGTCCGCGTGCTCCAGGACGTCCTGCAGATGCCTCTCGGCCACCGGCAGGACCTCGCCGATGGTGAGGTCGCGGCCCAGCTCGCCGGCGAGGGACGCCACTCCCGCGTCGCGGATGCCGCACGGGATGATGCGGTCGAACCAGACGTTGTCCGGGTTCACGTTCAGCGCGAAGCCGTGCATCGTGACGCCCTTGGCGACCCGGATGCCGATCGCGGCGACCTTGCGGTCCTCGCGGCGCTGGCCCGCGTTGGACGGCGCGTACTCCGGGCCGTTCATCCGCGGGTCGAACTCCTCGTCCGTCAGCCGCGGGTCGAAGTCGAGGGAGAGTCCGCCGAGGGACGGCCGCTGCTCCACCGGATCTCCGAGCACCCACACCCCGCTGCGGCCCTCGACCCGGGAGGTCTCCACGCCGAACTCCGCACACGTACGGATAAGCGCCTCTTCCAGACGTCGTACATGTGCTACGACGTCCACCGGGCGCGGCAGCTTCTGGATGGGGTAGCCCACCAGCTGGCCCGGGCCGTGCCAGGTGATCTTGCCGCCGCGGTCCACGTCGATCACGGGGGTGCCGTCCAGCGGGCGTTCGTCGTCCGCGGTGCGCCGGCCCGCCGTGTAGACCGGCGGGTGCTCGAGCAGCAGGCAGGTGTCGGGAACCTCGTCCAGGAATCGGGCGGCGTGCACCCGGCGCTGCTCGTCCCACGCCTCCTGGTACTCCACGGCCTCGGCACCGAATCCCATGCGGACGAACCGCAGCTCACTCACGGCAAGCGCCTCCCTTGAAGCTTCCTCACGCACACGGCAGGCACGCGGTGCCTGCGTCAGGCACGTAACGCGCCCAAGCCACTGTACGTCCGGCCGATTCACGTCAGCCCCGCGGCCAATCCTCACACGATCGGATGAATGAACGTCGAAATGTGCGATCGCCTGCTTACGCTCCGCTACATTCGCGCCGTTCACGAGGCCATAAGGGCTGCTCACTAGGCAATCCGGGCACCCAGTGTGCCTGGAAGGCAGGAGACCGCACCGCAGATGACGGAACGACCCGCGCAGCGCACGCCCAACCGTCAGCTCGCCGCGCTCATCGCAGAAGCGGGGTTCTCCAACGCAGGTCTCGCCCGTCGCGTGGACCAGCTCGGCCTGGAACACGGCCTGGATCTCAGATACGACAAGACCTCCGTCACCCGGTGGCTGCGCGGACAGCAGCCCAGAGGCACGACACCCGCGCTCATCGCCGAGGTCTTCACCCGCAGACTCGGCCGCCGGCTCACGGCGCTCGACCTCGGGCTCGACGCATGTGCGCCCGTCTACGCGGGCCTGGAGTTCGCCGCGACCCCCGAGGAGGCCGTCGACATCGTCAGCGGCCTGTGGCGCAAGGACTCCGGCAGCCACGCCGAACTCCGCAAGATCGCCTTCACCCCGGCCGGGCTCGTCGTGCCCAGCCGGGACTGGCTCATCGGCCGCGCCGACGACCGCGTCAGCCGCGGCGACACCACGACCGTGCGCGTCCCCCCGCAGGGGCGGCCCGTCGTGCCCCGCCAGCGCCACCAGACCGAGCGCGGGCCCGGCCAGAAGGTCACCGGCGGCGACATCGCCGCCCTGCGCTCGGTGGGCGAGCTGTTCCGCACCCTCGATCACGCCTACGGCGGCGGCCACGCCCGCCAGGCCCTCGTCCGCTACCTGGAGCACGAGGCCGAACCGATGCTGCGCGGCACCTACGGCGAGCAGACCGGGCGGCGGCTGTTCGCCGCCGCCGCCGACCTCACCCGGCTGGCCGGCTGGACCTCGTACGACATCGCCGCGCACGGGCTCGCCCAGCGGTACTACGTTCAGGCACTGCGGCTCTCCCAGGCCGCCGGAGACCGGGCGTACGGCTCGTACGTCCTCGTCACCATGAGCCGCCAGGCCGTCTATCTCGGCCACGGCCGAGAGGCCGTGCAGCTCGCCCGCGTCGCCCAGCAGGGCGTCGGATCAGCGGTGCCGCCCGTCGTGCAGGCGCTGCTGCACTCCGCGGAGGCGCGCGGGCACGGCGTGCTGGGGGAGGTGCGGGCCTGTACGGCCTCCCTGGTACGCGCCGAACGGGCCCTGGAGACCTCCCGGACCGGCGACGAAGTCCCGTACTGGGCCCGGTGCTTCGACGAGGCACAGCTCGCCGACGACTTCGGGCACTGCCACCGCGACCTCCAGCAGTACCGGGCCGCGGCCCAGCACGCCGAGCGCTCGCTGCAGCTGCGCGCGCCCGCGTACGCGCGCAGCCGGCTGTTCTGCCGGGTCGTCCTCGCCTCGGCCCGGCTCGGACTCGGCGAACTCGACCAGGCCTGCCAGCTGGGGGCGGAGGCCGCCGCCCAGGCTGCGGAGATGCGGTCGGTACGGGCGATCGAGTACGTACGGGACTTCGAGCGGCGGCTTGAGCCCTACCGTGACGCGGCGCCGGTGCGGGGGTACCGGGACCGGGTGGCGGCGCTCGGCTGACGCCGGCGCCGACGTCCACTCCGGCTGCGGCTCCGGCGCCCACGCCTCGTGTTCACGCGGCGGGTTCCAGGACTTCCTCCAGGAACGCCGGGCGCGCGCCCACGTCCGTGAGCAGGGCGTGGGCGGCCCGGCGGCCCGAGTGGAGCGCGCCCTGCACGGTGCTCGTGTCGCGGTGGTCGCCGCAGACGTACAGGCCGGCCAGGAGCCGTACCGGACGGCGCAGGTCGTGCGGCGGGGGCATTGCCGGCACCGCCTCCGGGTCCTGGTGCACCGCGAGAAGCTCCCAGCGTTTGGTCGACGTCCCGTAGAGGCGGGCCAGTTGGGCGCGGACCGCCGCGTCCAGGTGTGCGGCCGCCGGGGGAGTGCCCAGCACCGTCGAGGAGATCAGCACCCGGCCCGCGGGCGCCCGCGTCGGGTCGACCTGGCTCACCACCGCGGTGTGCGCCACCGGGCCGCCCCGATCGGCGTCCAGGAGCAACGCGGGGTCGGTCAGCGGCGGCTCGTCCGTGGTGTGGTGCAGCACCGTCACCGGGTGGAAGCCCGGCACCCGCAGGCCCGGCAGGAGGCGGGCGGCGGCGCGTGCCCCGGTCGCCAGCAGCAGGGCCCGGCAGGTGAGTTCGCCGTGGTCGCGGGTGGTGACGGCGGTGGTGGAGACCGCCGTGACCTGGACGCCCGTGTGGACGGTCCCCGGCGGCAGCGCGGTCGCGAGGAGCTCCGGGAGCGTGTCGGCGCCGCCCTCCGGCAGACAGAGCCGGCCCGTCGCGAAGGCGTGCAGGGCCAGGTCGGCGACGCGGCTGGACGTCCGCAGCGACGGGTCGCAGAGCAGCGCGGCCAGGAGGGGGCGCAGGAAGCCGTCGATCGCCCGGGGCGGGAAACCGCGGCCCGTCAGTGCCTCGGAGGCGGGGAGGTCCGGGCGTGAGCGCAGGCGGCGGGGTGGGGTCGCGGCGAGGCGGGACAGGGCGGTGGTGAGGCGGGCGCGGTCGGTGGGGCCGCCCACCGGGCCCGGGCCTGAGCCCAGGCCCGGTATCGGACCCGATCCCGATCCTGGGCCCGGGCCCGCAGGGCCGGACTGGGGTCGGGGCAGAGGCAGGCGGGGGGCGCTTGCGAGGGCGCGTGCGGCGGTGAATGCGCCCCTTGTGCTCCGGGAGCTCCGGGGGGTGCGGGGCGGGGTGGGGGCGCCGACGTGGTGGTGGCGGCCGTCGCTGTGCAGGAGGACGCCCGGGGAGAACGGGCGCAGGGTCAGGGCGTCCAGTCCTGGGGTGCAGCGCAGTTCGGGGTACGACGTGAAGAGCAACTGGCCTATCCGGTCGAGCCGGAAGCCGTCCACCTTCTCCGTCGACATACGGCCCCCCACGTGTGGGGCAGCCTCCAGGACCGTGACCCTCAGGCCCGCCCTGGTCAGATGGTGGGCGGCCGCGAGTCCGGCGACTCCGGCCCCTACGATCACCACGTCCACGTCGTTCGGGATCTCCCTGATCTCGACGTGGCCCGTGTGCTCCATGCGCTTCGTGTGGTCCGCCTGGCGTGCGGGCTCTAGCACGTTGCCCCTCCTCGAGGTTGCGCGGCCGGTGGGGGCGTCATGCCCCAAACGGGCTTCCGGAATACCCGAGTTCGGGACGAGGGTAGGCGCGGGGGGTGGCGGCGGGAGCCGCGCGGGGGGATGGCATGGGGGCATGCCGGGGCGCGTGTGCTGGCGGGGCGCCCATCGCAGGGGGGTTCGTTGTGGGTCGGGTCCGTGCCGTCTGCTGGCGTGGGCGCCGTTCGCGTGGGGGTCGGTGGGTGGGTCGGGTCCGTGCCGGTACGTCTTGCCCGTCGCCGCGTGGGCGTACTGCCCGGGGTCGAGCACGGCGAAGCTTGGCTGGGGGCCTGCTACGCGACGGGCAG
>NZ_JBEXDZ010000282.1:0-5503 GCF_040606085.1 Streptomyces sp. NPDC005485
CCTCGCGGCGGTGGAAGCGGCGGCAGCGGAGGCGTACTCCTACCGCAAGGCCTGACGCGGCCACAGCGGAGGGCGCGGCCGGTCCGCCGCCCTCCGCACACACGGCTCCCGAAGCGAGCGGGCCAACAGCCGCCGTCCTCTGCCCTGTTCCCCTCGGATGAGCGTGCCGGGGGGGTAGCCCTACCCCGCTCCGGGCGGGTAGCAGGATCGCTCCGGAAGATCGCGGTCGGAAATGCTGGGGCCGGTACATGACGCTGGTTTCCCCACGTTTCCCCAGGAGTTGGCTCGTGCGTGAGCAGGTATGGAAGAGGTCTCGGTTTTCCGGACGGCAGCGGGGAGGGCGGCACAGGGCCGCGCCGGTCGCGGTCGCGGTGATCGTGAGCGCCCTCACGACGGGTGCCCTGGCGCCGCCCGCGGCGTCCGCTGCCGCCCGGCCGGACACCGTGCAGCAGAGCCTGAACGCGCTGGTGCACTCCGGTGGCCTGCCCGCCGCGCTGGCGAGCGTGACAGACCGCGCGGGCCGCACCCGTACCTACACCGCAGGGGTGGGCGACCTGGCCACCGGTTCGAAGGTGCCCAGGGACGGTCAGCTGCGGATCGGCAGCAACACCAAGGTGTTCACCGCGGTGGTCGTGCTGCAACTGGTCGGTGAGGGGAAGATCCGCCTCGACGCCACGGTCGACACCTATCTGCCCGGTCTCGTACGCGGGGAGGGGATCGACGGACGCCACATCACCGTCCGTCAGCTCCTGCAGCAGACCAGCGGCCTTCCCAACTACACCGAGTATCTCGGCGACGACGTCCGCACCTACGACCCTCACGAGCTCCTCCACCTCGCTCTCCGGCACCCGGCCGACTTCGCCCCCGGGACGAAATGGGAGTACAGCAACACCAACTACGTGCTGGCCGGCCTCATCATCCAGAAGGTCACCGGCCGCCCCCTCGCCCAGGAGATGGACCAGCGCGTCATCAAGCGCGTCGGGCTGCGCCACACCTACTTCCCCGCCCCGGGTGACGCGACCATCCGGGAACCCCACCCGCACGGCTACTACCAGGAGTCGGCAGGCGCGCCACTGCGCGACGTCACGGAAACGGACCCCTCCTGGGGCTGGGCGGCAGGTCAGTTGGTCTCCACCAACTCCGATCTCAACCGGTTCTTCACCGCGCTCCTGGCCGGCCGTCTCCTGCCGGCGGCCCAGCTCGCCCAGATGCGTACCACCGTCCCCGCCGGATATCCCTTCGCCACCGGGTCCCGCTACGGTCTGGGGCTCGTGAGTACGCCGCTGTCGTGCGGCGGTGTCTCCTGGGGTCACGGTGGCAGCTTCCCGGGATACGAGACCCGGGGCGGCGTCACCGACGACGGCCGCGCCGCCAATGTCGCGGTGACCCTCCAGCCGACCGACGAGGCAGCCATGAAGCGGGCCGAGAGGGTCGTGGACACGGCCCTGTGCCGCTGAACAGCGCTTGCCCGCAGACCGTTGTCAGGCCTTGGACAGGTACGCCGGGGCGGCCCACGCGACGCCGTCGACCGCGAGCCACGGCGCGCCCGCGACGGCTGTTGGCGTCACCCCGGCGAAGGCCCTGACATCCCGGTGGAGGTGGGACTGGTCGGCGTAGCCGATCTCCGCCGCCACCAGTGCGGGGCTGTGGCCCGCGGCGAGGCGGTGGGCCGCGTGGTCGAAACGGACCAGCTGGGCCGCGCGCTTGGGGTTGATGCCGACCTGGGACCGGAACCGGGACCACAGACGCTTGCGGCTCCAACCGGCCTCGTCCGCCAACCGCTCGATCCGGACCGCTCCGCGGTTCGTCACCGTTTGCCGCCAGACGAAGGCGACCTCCGGATCGACCGCTCGGCCCGCCTCGTGTCGTCGCGCGAGCGCGGCCTCCGCGATCGCGAACCGGTCCTCCCATGACCCGGCAGCACACAGTTGCTCGTGGATGCGCGCGGCGTCGCGGCCCCATAGGTCTTCGAGGGAGACCACCATTGCGCCCAGCTCCGAGGAGGCGCCCAGTACCGCGTGGGCGATCACCGGCGACAGCCGGACCTGCAGGCACTCGATGTCACGGCCGTACCCGCGAACGCCGCTGGACGCGAGGCCGACGACGACACCGCCGTTCGGCAGCCGGCCGCCGAAGTCGTCGACGGCGAGCAGCCCGTCGCTCAGGTTGAGGGCCACCGTGACCGCCGGGTACGGGACCACGCTCAGGTCGACGGGGTCGGCGGTACGGGCGCGGAAGCCGGCCATGCCGACCCCCGGCACCCGGCCTGGCCGAGACGGGGTGGCGATGTCCCATACCGCGGCAGTGTCATGAGCCGACCCGGCGGATCGCATGGCGTCAGGCTACGCGACATTCGTCCAAGACCCGGCGTCGGATACGAGCCGACACTGACGGCTCCTGCACGTACCCGGACCGGAAGGGACCGCTCGTGATGCGCCCGCCGATTGACCCGTTCACGCCGGCTGTCGAACTCGCCGCCGCCATACGTCGAAAGGAGGTGAGCCCGGTCGAGGTGGCCGATGGGTGTCTGGAGCGGATGGACAAGCTTGATGGCCGGTTGAACGCCTTCTGTCACCGGGCCGACGACGACGTCCGCAAAGCCGCGTCCGCCGCGGCCGACGCGGTGATGCGGGCCGCGTCGCCCGAGGACCTCCCGCCTTTCCTCGGCGTCCCGCTGCCGATCAAGGACCTTCTTGACGTGGCCGGATGGCCCACCACCCATGGGTCCGCCGGGGCCGGCCATGCGCCTGCCGCGGCATCGGACCCGGTCGTGCGCCGGTTCGTGGACGCCGGGTTCGTGCTGCTCGGCAAGACCACCACCTCCGAGTTCGGCACGCTGCCCTTCACCGAGAGCGAGGCGCTGGGTGTCTCGCGCAACCCGTGGGACCCGAACCGCACTCCGGGCGGATCGTCGAGCGGAGCGGGCGTTGCCGTCGCCTCCGGGATGGCTCCCATGGCCCACGCCGAGGACGGCGGTGGTTCGATCCGCATCCCGGCTTCGTGCAACGGCCTCGTAGGGCTCAAACCCACTCGCGGGCTGGTCACCAACTCGACGGTCAGCGTGGAAGGTCTCGGCACCAGCGGCGTGCTCACCCGTTCGGTGGCGGACACCGCGGCCGCCCTCGATGTGCTCGCACGTCATGATCCGGCCGCGTGGTGGTCGCCACCGACCCCGCGCAGGTCCTTTTCCACCGCCGTGGAGGGTGACATGCCGACCGGGCTGCGGATCGGTGCGCTCACCGACTCGCCGATCGGCGGAACAGGCGTGGACCCGGTGTGCGCGACGGCCGTCGGCGTCGCGCTTCGCGCACTCGAAGCATCCGGCCACCACATCGTCGACACGCGCCTCCCGCTGCCGCCGACCGAGGAGTTGGTCGCGGCCTTCACGACCATATGGAACATCGGCGGTGCCGGGGTCGCGCTCGCGGACCCGGACCGGGTCGAGCCGCACAATCGTGCCCTGCGTGACGCCGCGCGATCGATCGACTCGTGGGCCTACGCGGAAGCGGTGAAGAAGACGCAGCAGTTGTCGCGGCGCATCGTCGAGGGCTTCGTCGCCGGTTTCGACCTTCTGGTCACGCCCACGATGGCGTGTCTCCCGCCACTGGTCGGTGCCTGGCGGGCAGGCACCGACGACAACCCCCTGATGGCACTGCTCAACAGCTACCCGATGGGCGTGTTCACCTCGGTGTTCAATGTGACCGGCCAACCGGCGATCTCCGTCCCGCTCCACCACGACGACGACACCGGCCTGCCCGTCGGCGTCCAGATCGTCGCCGCACCATGGCGGGAAGACCTCCTGCTCCAGGTGGCTCGCACCCTCGAACTCGCACACCCCTGGGCCGATCGGCGTCCGGCCCTCGGCTGAGGGCGCAGGCTCCCCCGTCGGTGGCGGTGTGCCTGCCACCAGGACGGGGGAGCCCCCTCCCGCCTCGTCGGCGCGCGTTGTTACGGTACGTCGATGTCTGACTCCTCACGCGATACGGCCACGGGCGCCGGCTGGGACACCGAAGAACGCGGCAGCTACAGGGAATTGATGCCGCATCGGGTCGAGAAACTCTCCTGGCTGAACCCGAAGACGCTCTGGCCTGCCCGCAACGGCGTGCTGGCCTCCTGGTTCGGGGATCCGACGGGCCGCACCCGCAGCCGCTGGGTGGAGCAGCAGGCGGCGGCCGGTGCACCCTCCGACGGGGTGATCCGGCGCAAGGAGGAGGACCACTTCTCCTTCATGGTCATCGGCGACACCGGCGAGGGAGACGAGCCCCAGTACGCCGTGGTCCCCGGTTTCCTGAAGGTGAGCGAGGGGACCAGGTTCACGGTCCTCGCCAGCGACGTCATCTATCCGGTCGGCAGCACCGACGACTACGGCACGAAGTTCCACCGCCCGTACCAGGACTACCAGGCGCCCATCTACGCGATACCCGGCAACCACGACTGGTACGACGACCTCCACGGATTCATGCGCGTCTTCTGCGACGCCCCGCCCCTGGCGCCGCAGCCCGTACCCCGGTCGTCGGTGCGCGACCGGCTTCGGTCGCTGCTGTGGCACAAGCCGCACCCGGCCGACGAGCAACGCCTCGCCGCGGCACGGCAGTTGCGCTCCTCCCCCGCCCAACAGGCCCGCCAGCCGGGCCCGTACTGGGCTGTCGACGCGGGACCTGTGCGCATCATCGGCATCGACACCGGCCTGCTGGGAACCGTCGACGCAGAGCAGGGGCGATGGCTGCGGGAGGTGTCCCGGGGCCCCCTCCCGAAGATCCTCGTCACCGGTTCCCCCCTGTACGTGGACGGGAAGCACCATCCCTGTCCCATCGACGGCGGCGGAACGGTCGACGACATCGTCCGCGACCCCGAGCACCGCTACGCCGCCGTGATAGGCGGCGACATCCACAACTACCAGCGCTATCCGGTGCCGGTGGGCGACCGCACCATCCAGTACGTCGTCTCGGGCGGCGGCGGCGCCTTCATGCACGCCACCCACACCATCCCCCGCGTCGACCTCGCGCACGTCACCGAGGACGACTTCCGCTGTTACCCGCTGCGCGGCGACTCCCTGGCCTTCTACAGCAGGCTCTACGGGCGCCGTCTGCGCATGCGCCGGCTGTTCACCCTCACCGAGGCCCAGGCGACGGCCGTCATCGCGCAGCGTCTCGGCATACCCCCGACTCGCGCCCAGAGCCCGCCCGTGCGGGTCACGCCGCGCGTCCGTCTGATAGCCGGCCTCCTCGGTGCCGCAAGCCGCCCCGGCCGTGCCGCCCGGCTGCGTCTGCCCGTGCGCAAGGCCTACACGCAGCTCTTCTCCCCCGGCTCGGCCACTTACAGCCCGCCCTTCTTCAAGAGCTTCCTGCGCCTGGACGTCACCCCGCAGTCGATCCGACTGCGCTGCTACGCCGCCACCGGCAACCGCCGGCAGGAACTCGACCCGCCCGTCGAGGACGAGGTCACCATCCCGCTCGTCTGACGGCGTCCGCTGCTCGGCCGGAGTCGCGAACCGGGCGGGCGC